>NZ_LZGV01000084.1:0-80816 GCF_001690265.1 Gilliamella sp. HK2 | reverse complement strand
AAATATTGTGGCGGCACTGCGGTGTTTAAATGGGAACATATTATACCCTCTAATTTTGGCGAGACTGGCTCGGATATGGGTGGTACTAACTTAGTTAATGTGTTCTCCTTTCACCCTTATAAAACCGGCTTTCCCGTTGCACAGTCCGTAGGGGTAGGTAAAAACACTTATAATCCTCAAGATTATAAAGACGAGTGGGAATTTATTCGTCGTTATATGGAAGACGGTCCGCAAAACCTGCCCAAACCACGCTTAAGCACCCATTTACCCATGCCTTTTCACGGTATTGAGGGGCATATTAGCCCGATGATTCATCTGGCAAAAAATAACCCCAGTGTGATCATAATTTTAATGTTAATCCCCGTCTTTTTAATCTTATTACCATTTTATACTATGGGTTACTTTATTTCGGAATGCCTATGTTGGCAACCTCGTTGGCCAAAAGTGATTAGGCAAGCCGGTAAACTGGGAAAACCGCTACCTAAAGAAACCACTCTATCGGATTACCCACCCGATGTACAAAAGGCCATTTTAGATAGTAGCCAAGAGTGGGGCGTAATTGATGACGAAACGGGCGAACTTATCGATTATGGTCAATTTAAAAGGCCCAAGAAAAAAGCTAGCCGAAAAAGAAAAACAAAAACGGTAAAACAAGCTGAAAAGCTAGTAAAAGGGAAGTCAGAAGATTAATTGGTAAGGTTAGAGCGAGTCTGCTTGAGTAAAGATGCCAAACGTGATCAATGTAATGAGCTAACCAAGGATCTAAGTGCGTTTTTATCCAGCAGTTCAGGGGACATTTTAATGCATATAACCGATTCTTATGTACAATATGTAGAAAAACATTGGTGAAATATTAACTTCATAATAAATATTATAACGTTATAATATATACGATAAATGTAATTAAAAGAAAAAGTGAATTGGCAATTACTGATTATTCGTTATCTGGTTTTAGGAAATGATCAATTAAGATTTATTGTCGTGAGCAAACGCTAATACTAACAACTCTTGATAACGCGTTATTGTGGGCGTAATGCAGATAACGATTATGATGTTTTTTGGACTAGTGGAATAGCAAAAGATGAAAACAAAGCAATATTGGTTCACTTAAACCATATTGGTTTTAAATTGAAGCGTATTTTTTAAGTTGATAGCTAAATTGGTTGTACTAGGAATTGCGTCGATGGCGGTTAATCGCATTAGCGGTTAAAAGTGCATTGGAAAGTAAAAATAAACAGCTTGTAGTAGTAGCATCCCCCCAAAATTACTATTCTGGTTGTACCATATCCATAATTCAACTAAAAGGTGAATCTTAGAATAAAAAATTACATATAAAGATCGAATGATTTATCAAAGCTAGATAGGGAATTGCTTTTTCAATCCAGAGAAGGGCGTTAACGTGATTTTTGAATAACAAAATGATCATGATAAGCTATTATAAAATAGTTAATTTTAATATGCTTATATGAGCCTAGTGGTAAAATAAGTGATTTGATGGAACGCTTTAAATCTTTTTGTAATTAACATTTTTGCTTATTCTTGTTGTTATGAGAGTATTATTTTTATCCACATATGAGGTACATGATATTATCAATTTAAGCAATCAATATTTTAGATTTATTGATTTCTTATAGCATTACTATTGGTGGTTATATTGGTATGTTTATAACATTAAAAGGTAATTATAAAATAAAGACAAAAATGCCCACGTAAAGATTTAAAGGCCTAAGCGGGGAAGACGTAAAGAATTAATGCAAGGCAATTGGCCAATAAAAAGTTAGAAAATTAGGCTACCAAAGAAAGATTAAAATTGGTAAAAATTAACCTGTAAATAAATATTTATCAAATGATTATGATGCAAATTTTTACTATTAAAAAGAATGTATAGAAAAAGTGTTATACAGATATGAGTGTTTAAATTATTAAATAAAATAGAAGGGTAAGCAAAGATGTGATCATGGCATAAATAGCCAACCTATCTGGCTTTATCTGTTCTAGGCGCTGATTTTTTGAAAAACAATGGTATAGAAATTTGTCATATGAAGTTATAATTCAGTCAAAACTAACATGTTACATATAAATCAATAATCGTGTTAGTAACAAACATAAAAAATTAAGGAATAAAAACAATGGGAAAAAATGTGGTTCGATTAGGTGACCCAACAACACATGGTGGGTCTGTAATATCTGCATCTTCAACGGCAATCATTGAAGGCAAACCAGTTGCTTTAATTGGTGATCTTGTAAGTTGCCCTAAAAAGGGACATGGTATAAATAAAATTATCGAAGGGGCTAAAATGAGCCTTTTTGATGGTAAAGCTGTAGTTATTGATCAATGTTTATGTGAATGTGGCTGTAAAGTGCTTTCTACAATTAGCTCAGCGGTAATGGAATAAATATTATGTCTTGGCCTAAACCTACTGTTATTGATCCGCTAGAAGCACCAAAAGCATTACATCTTGGAAGATGGTTATTCTTTTTTATCCTATTAATTCTCATTACAGGCATTGTGCTTGCATTAATGTGGCCTGATAAAAACTCTTTTTTGCAATGGACGTTTTGGTTAAGTATTGCATTTATTTCGGCAGCAATAGGAAGCATTGCTGTTAGTGTTCGGTTTTATCTTTATGGTCTTGCGCAAGAAGAATATGAAATATGGCAACTTGAGCAAAAACAAATTGAACAAAATTGGCAAGAGTGGGCAATGCAATCATTAATTGTTCTTAATAGTTTTTATGCTTTACCGAGTAAAATCAGCATAGACGATATTATGGAGAATAGTCAAAATCTGACTTCTCATGCAAATAAGCCTTTAATTTTTAATGATGATTTTGATCTGGCTGGATGTGTTGAAAGCTTATTTTTTTCAATGCGAGATGTATTATCTTTACTTTCTCCGAAAGAATCTATCAATATTATCGTTTACTCGTCACCTGAAGCATATGGTCTTTCTGAAAAAGATATCGATGTTGCTTATAAAAGTGCAAAAATCAAACAACCTTATACGATGTCTTATCAGATTATGAGTCAAGTAGATACTGACAAGTTAATTGAGCGGATAGAAAGCCCTCAATCCTCCATACAATTAATCATTATCAATAATACTGGCTCATCGGGTTCTGCTTTCATATGTGCTTTTTTATTTACTGATAAAAAATACTATCAAGATTTAGCTATTGATATTGGCAAAAACGAAATTTTACGACCTATGATAACTCAAGATATGCCGATAGGCATTCAGCAGATGGCTGAAATGCAATCAGTAATTCATCAGGTAAAACAACTTTGGTTTTCTAATTTAGATAAAAAACAAGAAGTTAATGTTGCTAAACAGTTGGCGGAATGGGATATATCTCCTGAACTGATGTATCACTTAGAAAATATTGCTGGTAATCAAACTGAGCTATCTTACTGGCTTTCATTGGTATTGGCATGTGAAATGGTAACTAAAACAAAACAAAATAATTTAATTGCTGCAATGAACCATAATCAATGGTTATTTTCAGTTGTGACAACAATAGATAGGGAGTCGTAAATGAAAAATAAATGGAAATGGATTGGCTTAATTTTTATTATATTATTGATTGCACTATTGTTAGCGTTAGGGCTCTTTTTTTGGGGGGATTGGTTTGGCTATGCAACAGTAAGAGAAAAATCTCAATTATGGATACAAGGGATGTTATTGTTATTTGGTTTACTGCTAACCCCTATTCTTATTACAAATAGCTATAAATTGTGGGCAAAAGACAAAACTAAGCGTGAATCTCTCAATCCCGTCAAAAATAAAAAACCAAAAGAGCCACAGCCATTTGCTGAATTTTTGGATATTAAAAAACAGTGTAGATATCGTTTAGGACCATTTTGGCGTTATAAAATTTGCAAATGTTTAGTATTAGGTTTTCATTCCGACGTTGAGCTTTTGTTACCTAATTTACCAAAAGATCAGTGGCAGTTGTGCGATAATACGTTAATGGTATACGGTGGTGATATTCAAGATGAGCCAAATATACCGTGGTTGCAAGCCTTAAAAAAGCATTTTTCGCGTATTTTGCCATTTTTTACTAAACCAATAGATGCTGTTGTTTGGGTTACACCTAAACAGTACCTTGATAATAATCGCCGGCAACAATTATTGCTCGAAAAGGCTGTACTAAAATTACAAGCTCGCAATAAGGCTTTAAAATGGTGTGCGCCACTTTATTTAGTTGCAGGACAACAAAGCCAATGGTCACAAAAAGGGCGAATAGAACAAAGTGTTGGTTTGCTTTTTACTGAATTAAAACAAGAGGCAATGGAGCCGGTTGTTGTATCTCTTAATCAATTAGCTCAAGAATGCAGCCAACGAGGCGTGAGACAAATCAAAGATAATACCAATTATTCGTTTTTACTCAAATTAAGCCAAGACTTGGTTAAGCGCGATATTTCTAATATTAAGCGTTATTTGACTTCTTTGATTTCCTTTCCTTATTCTCCGAATGTTCGTGGGCTTTTTTTTACTCCTCACCAATCACAGACCCATGAAGAAACGTCTATTTTTGAACATTCCTTAGCAATGACTCCGACATGGCAATCTATTCGAGATGATGCCAACGCACAAATGGGTCGGCGAATGGGGATACAATGGGATATTTGGTCCTGTTATGCTGTAATTTCATTTATGGGAATAATGTGTATAGCACTATGTACTTCATATTTTCGAAATGCATCTCTCATTGATGATAGTTTTGAGCTTGTAAAGCAAGCGGACGGTTCGATTAAGAAAGATTATACCTCACGGTTACAGATACAGCATCAGTTACAACAACATCTAGAACAGTTACTTTATCGCCAAGAAAAAGGCGCTCCTTTATTTTATCGTTTTGGTTTAAATCATAATGATGAAGTGCTTAAAAGAATGTGGCTTACCTATCGTGCAACTAACTCACGTAATATTGCAACGCCACTTCATAATATCATGACTGACTATTTGACTTTATTAACCGAATTACCGCCTGGTGATTCTAGAAGGGAAAAATTGGTCGATTCAGCATATGATGTGTTAAAAGCCTATTTAATGATGGGTCGCCCAGATAAGAGCGATGGGCTTTATTTGAGTGAATTTGCCACAAAAAAATGGCGTACGCCAGAAGGTGTGAGTGATGGTGATTGGCAAAGGTTGATGCCCGACTTAGTTCGCTTTTGGGGGCAAATGCTTAACCTACACCCTAATTGGGCACAAAATAATGATGCGCGTTTAGTTAAAGATGTTAGGCAAATTTTAATTAATAAAATTGGTGTGCAAAATGCACTTAATACTCTTTATCAAGAATTGATTCAGCGAGCGAGCCAACATTATGCAAATCAAAATTTGAATCAGTTACTTGAAGGCTTAGACAGCCAAATGCTGTTTTCAACCGATGTTGAAATACCCGGCGTTTATACCCGCAAAGCTTGGGATGACACCATTAAAAGCGAAATTGCTGAAATGGCAAAATATCGCAAAGAACAAATTGACTGGGTGTTGAGTGATGGAGAAAGCGATTTAACTGCTTCGATTTCTCCTGATACGTTAAAAAAACAACTTACCGATCGGTATTTTAGTGAGTATGGTGCTGCATGGCAATATTTTCTAAATACGATACAATGGCATTCATCTAATAATGTTTCAGATGTTATTGAACAACTTACCTTACTTGCTGATACTCGGCAGTCCCCTTTAATTGCTCTAATTAATGTGGTCAAATATCAGTCTGAAGTGGCGTATTCGGGGGACGGGTTATCAGATAACTTAATTCGTTCAGCGCAAGAACTGATTGGGAATAAATCAAAAACAGGATTACCGATAAATAACGAAGCGTCAGGGCCGTTAACTGCTACATTTTCACCGGTTACTAGCTTGCTTAATAGTAAAAATACCGATGGGCTTTCTTTACAAACTTACTTATTACGTATTACACAAGTTCGCTTAAAATTACAAAATATAGCTAATAGTGCCGACCCTCAGGCCATGATGCAAGGATTAGCAAAAAGTGTTTTTAAAGGTACTTCAATTGATTTAACCGAAACACGAGATTATGGTAATTTAATTGCTGCTAATTTAGGTGAAGAGTGGTCAGGATTTGGTTATAGCCTATTTAAACAACCATTAGAACAATCTTGGCAAGTGGTGTTAGCACCCGCAGCCAATAGCTTTAATGAGGTTTGGCAAAATTATATTGTTAGCCAATGGGAAAAATCTTTTGCAGGGCGTTATCCTTTTAAAAATAGTGGTAACGAGGCATCATTAGCTGAACTTGCACGTTTTTTGCGTGCCGATACAGGCCTTATTGATAATTTTATTACCAGTGAACTAAGTGGCGTATTAGAAAAGAAAGGGGGAAGCTGGGTTGTTAACTCTGTAAATGCTCAAGGCCTTAACTTTTCGCCTAAATTTCTTGATACATTAAAATTATTTAATGAAATATCGGCAGAATTACTTGCAACAGGGGATGTGGCTTTGTCATTTGATCTGATGCCACGTAGTGGTAACAAAATTGCGCGGACCGAATTGTTGATTAACAAACAAAAAATAGATTATTTTAATCAAACCCCTACATGGAAGCGCTTCAATTGGCCTGGTGATGGATACTCATCTTACTCACAATTAAGCTGGAGTAGTGATACCTCAGGACTACGACTTTATCAATATCATGGCGGTGATTGGGCATGGATTCGTTTGCTTGAGTCTGCATCTGTTAAACCGTTAGATTCAAGTCGCTATGAACTTATTTGGAAAACGCCTGATCACCGTAAGTTAAAATTCATTTTACGTACTCAGTTAGGTGGTGGGCCATTAACGTTATTGAAGTTGCGTAATTTTACTTTACCGAAAACGGTATTTGAATAACGATTAATTAAAATAAAATGTTGGATTATTATTATGTTTAGCCAATTACTAAGCCGTTTTTTGGGGCAACAAGCTCCTAATGAGTCAGTGAAAGTAGAATTAAATCAACATTGGGATAATTGGTTACAACCAATTACGCCCGATAAGCCTACAGGAGAAGACCTAACATATCACGATACGTTTCAAAATATTAAAGAAGAGATCACAAAATTATCAGGGATTGATTACTCTCTGATTGTTACGGAAAGTGAAACAATATTAAAACAACATAGTAAAGATATCCGTGTTGTAACTTATTATTGTTTGGCTCGTTTATATATAGATGGTGCTGAGGGGTTTGCTGATGGTGTTGAGCTATTAGCTGGATTATTAGATAAATTTGGCTCATCAATTTATCCTTCACGGCAAAATATCCGTAAAAACGCGATAGAATGGCTTGCTAATGCAAAATTTATTGATCAGCTTACTCACTTGCAACCTTTATCTGAGCATTGTTTGACGCGTATTATTGTTGCATTAAATCAAATTGATCATTGCTGCCAAAAGTTATTTGTTAGCGATAATCCTGATCAATCTATCGATCCTCCTAACTTATCTGCATTAGTTCACTTTTTTAATAGTGGTATAAATCAATCGGTTAAACTTTCCAGTGTAGAAAATACAGCTTCAGCTACGCCAGTTTCTTCTCCGCAGCAAGAACCAGCTAAAAATATAACCGAAATAAAGATCAGCTCTCAACGTGATGTACTCGATCAGGCGCGTAAAATGGCCTCTTTTTTGCGTGAAAAACCAGAAGGGTACCTTGCTGCTGGTCGTTTTTTACGAGTGCTTAGGTGGGATACGGTTATTGATTTGCCACCCGCTGATCATAGAGGAAAAACGCGATTACCAGCACCAAGAACAGAACTTAAACAACATATTAGCCGTTTAATTCTTCAACAACAGTGGACAGAACTTTTTGAGCGTGTTGAAGCGGCTTTTATGGAAAGTGCTAACCATTTCTGGTTAGACTTGCAACGAGCAACGGTAATGTCGCTACAAAAAATGGGAGAGCCTTATCAATCATGGGCTGATATTTATTTAACGGACATTGGTTTAATGTTAGAACGGCTAAATGGTATTGAGCGCCTATTTTTTGAAAATGGTATGCCATTTGCTGACGATGAAACATTAAACTGGATTGCAAATAATGCTCGCATTCATCATTTAGATGAAGGTGACAGCATGGTACCTATAGCTGTATCTGGCGAGAATGATTGGAACGAAATTGAAAAACAAGCTCTTGAGCTTGCTCATGCTGAAAACTTAGAAAAAGCATTTTATTGGCTACAAAATTTGCCATTACTGCGCTCTCCTAAACAACGATATTTGTTGCGCTATACTCAGGCGAGAGTGGCAGAACAGCTTGGTAAACAAGATATTGCATTAAACTTATTAATTGGGCTAAATAATCAACAGCAGTCTTTAACTTTATTACAATGGGAGCAGGAATTATTATTTGATGTTAAGCGATGTTTATTGCGTTTAATTAAGCAAAAAAATAAATCCAAAGAGATAATAAAGCCACATTTATTGGAGTTAAGAGAGTTGTTACAGCAAGAGCTAACCGAACTCGATCCAGCTAGAGCATTAAGTGTGATGTAATTTTATAAACTATAAAAAATAATCAAACTAACGAATATGAAAATAAAGAGATAAATAATGGATGATCTAATTTTACGTTATTACGAATCTGAAATGCGCTACTTGCGAGAAGCTGGAAAAGAGTTTGCTAAAATTCATCCTGATAGAGCAAGCCAACTTAATTTAGATCGAGTTGGTGATCGCGATCCTTATGTAGAGCGATTATTTGAAGGTTTTGCCTTTTTAACGGGGCGATTACGCCAGAAGATTGATGATGATTTACCTGAACTTACCGAAAGCTTAGTTAGCTTACTTTGGCCTCACTATTTACGGCTGATTCCGTCATTATCTATTATTGAGTTGACGCCAAATTATGAGTCTTTATCTCGCCCTGAAGTTATTCCGATGGGGTTGCAAGTGCAAACAGAGCCGCTTGGCCCGACGGGCACAAGATGCCCATATCGTACGACGCAAGCGGTGAAGCTACAACCTATGAACATCAGCCAAGCCAAACTTGGCATCCATCATGATGGCCGTAGTATGATTACGCTTCGCCTAAGTTTTAGTGCGTTAGCCGATTTTGAACAACTTGACTTATCTCAACTAAGATTATATTTGAATGCTGATGGGCCAATTGCATCAACATTACATTACATGTTAACCCAACAAGTTGCATCAACACATTTTCGTTATGCAAATCGACCGGGAGAGCGTATAAATTTCCAAGGAAAAATAACACCTGTTGGTTTTGGTGAAGATGAGCGATTGTGGCTAAAACCCGATAATGCTTTTGCTGGATATCAACTTTTATTAGAGTATTTTGCTTTTCGCGAAAAATTTATGTTTGTTGATTTGCATGGGTTAAATGCTTGTGAGCTCTCGAAAGAGTGTAACTACATAGACATTGAACTATTGCTTAACCAAGCTTGGCCAAGTGATATGCCTTTTGACCATGGTAATATTCGTCTGCATTGTGTACCTGTCATTAATTTGTTTGAGATGGAAGCCGATCCTATTATTGTTAACCAATTAGAAAGTGAATACCTGCTTCGCCCATTATTGCGCCAAGATGGGCATGTTGAGATTCATTCTGTCGAACATGTAGAAGCTATCACTCGTAATGGACGTTACCATTATGTGCCTTTTACCAGTTTTAAACATCGGGGTGGTATGTTACGACATGATGCACCAGAAAGGTATTATCATACTCGAGTTCGTAAAGGTGCATCAGGTTTGCATGATACTTGGTTAATTTTGGGGGGCAAAACTTGGGGTAAAGAAGAGGAGCTTGAGGCCGAAACGTTATCATTACGAGTAACGGGTACTAACGGTATGTTACCACGTAAAGCATTACGTAATGCTCGAATTCATGAGCTGTGCTATTCTCAAAACAGCATATCTAAAGTACAGAATTTATGTTCTCCAACATTACCTTGCTATCCACCAACAGAAGATCGTTTTTATTGGCGAGTATTATCCCATTTAGCACCTAATTATTTGTCATTAATGAATGCCGAAGTGTTACGTGGGACTCTTGCTTTGTATGATTGGACCGATAACGAATTAAATCGTCGGCGTTTAGAGGGGATAGTAGAAGTATCCCACCGAATGATTAAACGTATTGAAAAAGGGATGTTACAGCGAGGAATAGAAATTGAGGTGACAATTAACAGTTATCAGTTTACAGGTGAAGGTGATGTGATGCTTTTTGGTGAGTTGTTACACCAGTTTTTTGCATTATATGCCGATGTTAACTTATTTACACAATTAGTGATTATTCTTTTACCTACAGGAAATAAAATTGTATGGCACCACAGCAAAGCATCGAAAACAGCCCTTTAATGCAGGCGCTTGAAAAACAACTGCCAAAATTGAATTTTTACCGTTTTTGTCAGTTAATTGAACAAATTTATGCAGATGGGCCGGTGTTGGGTAAACATGAAACGCCAGTTGCGGATCCTTTGCGTTTTGCGCCATCAATAGACATGTCTTTTCCTGCAAGTGAGCTTAAATATATAGAGAGAGCGCCTTATATTAATCGGCCAGCCACAGTTAGAACTCGATTTTTAGGTTTGTACGGTGTTGATGCAGTATTACCACTAGGATTACTTGATAATATTATTCGTCGTGAAGAAAATTACCAAGCTATGACAGACTTTTTAGATATATTTAACCATCGTATAATAACGCAGTTTTATCGAATTTGGTTGAAATATCATTACCCAGCAAGCTTTTTAGATGGTGGAAAAGATCCAATATCACTATCTTTACTTGGATTAACAGGATTCGGTATAAAAGGGGCAACAGAACAAGTTGGTACCCCATCATCGCGTTTTTTAGCATTATTAGGTTTAATTACACAAAAAACGCGCACCGCAGAAGGAATAGTCGGGTTAGTTCGTGTATTAGTCAATGATGCAAAAGTTGTTGTAAGTGAGTTTTTTCCTGTCTGGCAATCAATTGATAATCCTGCTCGGCTAGGAAGCAAAGGGAGACAAAGAGCAGCTTTAGATGGTGGTGCTATATTAGGATCTCGCTTTAAAGAGTGCAATCAAACCGTTCATATCGCAATTACGCCGCAACACGAAAACCAAATTGCAGATTTACTTCCTGGAGGGCAACTATATCGCGACCTGTTGGCTTTGTTACGCGCTTATTTAGGTTATCAAGTTGATGCTAAAATGACACTCTATATTCAACGCCAATTTTTACCTCGTAGTCAATTGGTATCTAAAAATAGTCGATTAGGACAAACAGCATCATTTAATAAAAAAACAGTAAATGCTAAATCGGTTCCAGATGAAGTCGCTATAAATTTAGGGTATTATTCTGGAATTAGTTATGCAGCATAATATAAAGAAAGGAAATAAATATGAGAATAATGAATATATTGATTGCTATTTTATTAACTATATGGCTAACAGGTTGTGGTATAGCACAAAGAGTCTCGGAAAAGGCTGCTGATTTAAGTAACTCTATTTTTACATGGGATGTGAGAACATTACATTTAGATATTACAGCAAGATCTGAATTAAATATGGATGATGATGGTCACTCTTCACCTGTTGTGATTCGTATTTATCAATTAAAAGAAACTGATGCTTTTAATAGTGTTTCTTATCAAGAAATAGTTGAGCAAGATAGTGATGCATTAAAAGAGTCGATGATTGAAAGTAAAGAAATTGTATTAAAACCAAATACTGCTAGTTCCATTGATGTTTCATTTGATCAAAAGGCCAAAGCGGTTGGTATTGCAGCTCTTTATAAAGAGCCAAACTTAAATGAAGATAATTGGCGACTTGTTTTAAAACGAGGAGATTTAAACATTACAAAGCCACGCGAAATAATAGCAAGTCAATATACAATCAAATTGGTGGATGAAAAATAAATGGGTGCATCGTTGTATGACCAACTTTATGGTTATTTTCAATCAGGTATAGCGGTTGATGATGTGGCTGAAAATGAACAAACAATTATCAGCGTGATGGATAATATCGAACGTATTTTAAATAGCCGAGCTGGTGCTATAAAGCACTTGCCAGACTATGGATTACCTGACATGTCAACAATCTTTCAGGCTTTACCATCATCAGCTTATGTTTTAATGAGAGCGATTGAACAAGCATTGTTAAAGTATGAGCCAAGACTTGCATCGATCGAGGTTAACATTGCTGAAGAAAGTAATGATACAATGGTGCTTGGATATGAACTTGTTTGTTATTTTAAAGAAGGAGGGCTAGTTAAGTATGGAACCTATTTTATGCCTGATGGCAAAGCACATCTAAAATATACACGAAAAGGTCACCATTACAAATACTCCTAAGGATTAGCTTGTGTGGATTTTACCTATCAATACAAACACAGGCTGGCAAAGATGCTGTAAAACCTTTATACTAACGGGATAAAGGTTTAATACGATGATCAATAATCATATTGATTCATCCCCCGTTCTTTAACATCATCAATTGGAAGAAAACTATGCATCCGATGCTGAATATCGCTATCCGTGCTGCTCGTAAAGCAGGGAATGTTGCCATTAAGGCTTATGAAAACCCAAGTTCAATCGAGATTGAAGCCAAAGGCACTAATGATTTTGCTACTAATGCTGATCGTGCAGCTGAAGCTTTGATTATTGAGACAATCAAAAAAGCTTACCCTGATCATACTATTATTGCTGAAGAAAGTGGTTTGGCGAAAGGGAATGATGCTGATTCGCAGTGGATAATCGATCCAATTGATGGTACGACTAATTTTATCAAAAATATTCCACATTTTGCTGTGTCAATCGCTGCCCGAGTTAAAGGTAAAACCGAAATTGCTGTGGTTTATAACCCAATGAGTAATGAGCTGTTTACCGCTGCTCGTGGTAAAGGTGCTCAGCTTAATGGTTATCGTATTCGTGTTAGTAATGCCAAGGATCTGGAGGGCAGTGTGCTTGCTACTGCGTTCCCATTTAAAGCGAAACAATACAGCGATAGCTATTTTACTGTTTTACAAAAATTGTTTGTTAAATGCGGTGATTTTCGCCGTGCTGGCTCGGCTGCGTTAGATCTTGCTTATGTTGCTGCTGGTCGTTTAGATGGTTTTTTTGAAATTGGTTTAAAACCGTGGGATATCGCAGCCGGTGAGCTTATTTTGCGCGAAGCTGGTGGGGTTGTTACTGATTTTGCTGGCGGTAATAACTATATGGTTTCTGGTAATATTGTGGCGGGTAACCCTCGTGTTGTTAAAGATTTATTGGTTTCTACCCAAAACGAATGGCCAGAAAATCTTCGTAATTAACCTTTCTTTGTTTTCCTAAGGCAGGGTTAATCTTACCCTGCTGTTTTATGCTTATTTTCGTGCCCCCTTTTTTATTTTGGGTATATACTGATTGCCAACAACATAAATAATAAGTGGGGGATGCTTTGAATGAAAACTGTCCAATACAATTTTATTGTCGAAGAAATGAGCTGTGCATCTTGCGTTGGGCGCGTTGAAAAGGCACTCAAGAAAGTAGATGGTGTGATTGATGTTAGCGTTAACCTTGCTACCGAAATAGCAACGGTTAATGCTAATGCTTCTGTTAAGCTGGAAGTCTTAATGTCGGCAGTGGATAAAGCCGGTTATCATGCAGTTGAAATTACCGAATCAACGGATAAGCAAAAAAAATCTAAAAGGCAATCATCTATATACCCAATTATTATTGCTATTATTTTTGCCATTCCTTTTGTCTTCCCTATGTTATTAGCTTTGTTTGGTTTGAATTTGATGATGCCAGCTTGGTTGCAATTGGTTATTGCATCTATAGTGCAATTTGGTTTGGGGGCAAAATTTTATCGAAGTGCTTTTAATGCGGTTAAAGCGTTGTCAGGCAATATGGATTTACTGGTTGCTATCGGCACTAGTGCGGCGTATGGGCTGTCAGTTTATCAATTTATAACGGGAAATACTGAACATCTTTATTTTGAGTCTTCAGTGGTGATTATCACCTTAATTTTGGTGGGAAAATGGCTAGAGTCAAGCGCTAAACATCAGACCACACAAGCGATTGAAGCACTTTGTGCTTTAAGGCCGGATATCGCCTTAGTTAGGCGAGGTGATCAGGAAGTAAGTTTACCAATAAGCCAAGTTAAAGTTGGTGATATTGTTATTGTTAAACCTGGTGATCGTATCGCGGTTGATGGCATTGTGATAGAAGGTGAATCAAGTAGCGATGAGTCGATGTTAACTGGTGAGAGTTTGCCTGTCAATAAAATGGTTAACGATGTAGTTACTGGTGGCACGATTAACGGTGAAGGATTATTGATTGTTAAAGCGACCGCCATTCTGGCCGATTCAACACTATCGAAGATTATCGAAATGGTTGAATCAGCTCAGGCAAAAAAAGCGCCGATTCAACGCATTGTTGATCGCATTAGTGCGATTTTTGTGCCGATGATTTTATTAATTGCACTTATTACGTTATTGGCATGGGGAATAATATCGCATGATTGGCAACAAGCATTACTTTATTGTGTTGCGGTGTTAGTGATTGCTTGCCCATGTGCTTTAGGGCTGGCAACGCCAACAGCCATTATGGTGGGTACTGGAGTAGCTGCTCGTCATGGTATTTTATTTAAAGATGCCGAAGCATTAGAAACACTGCATAGTATTAATACGGTCGCATTTGATAAAACAGGTACTTTAACCATGGGCAAACCTGAATTAGTCGAAATGGATATTATAAGCAGCGAGACGCCCGAGCAAATTTTGTCGATTGCTGCATCATTGCAAGCGGGTAGTGAGCATCCACTAGCTAAGGCGATTTTAAGTAAAGCAGGACAGTTTCGTTATGCGCAAAATATGACTTCAGTAACAGGTTCAGGTGTAATGGCTACCCTTGATAATACCGAATATTATTTAGGAAGTTTGCGTTGGATGAAGTCATTAAACGCTTATTTTATGAATATGGATGATAAAATTAGCGAATTAACTAACAAAGGTTATACCGTTTCATTTTTAGCTAAACAACAGTTAGAAGGCAATGTAGTGATTTTGGCGGTATTAGGTTTTGCTGATACGATTAAAGATGAAGCCAAAAGTGCAATTGATGCGCTTCATCAACTACATGTTAATACGGTAATGTTAACTGGTGATAATCAGAAAGCAGCAAATTATGTCGGCGATCAGTTAGCTATTGATCGAGTTATTGCTGAAGTATTGCCTCAAGACAAAGCAAATTATATCTATCAATTACAGAAAGAAAGCTATACACAAGCCAATAATCAAGTGGCTATGGTCGGGGATGGTATTAATGATGCGCCTGCTTTGGCTGCTGCCGATATCGGTATTGCTATGGGAACGGGCACCGATGTGGCAATGCATGCAGCAAGTATTACGCTGATGCGAGGCAATTTATTTTTAATCGCTGATGCGATTGATATTTCGCGTCGAACTTATAATAAAATCAGGCAGAATTTATTCTGGGCATTTGTCTATAATTTGATTGGTATTCCATTAGCGGCGCTAGGTTATTTAAACCCAATGATTGCTGGCGCAGCGATGGCGTTAAGTAGTGTGAGTGTGGTTACCAATGCATTGTTACTCAAACGTTGGAAGGCCAAGAGCGGAAAATAAATCGTATAAAGTTGGTGGTAGCATAAGGAGGCTAATGGCCTTCTTTATTATTCGTTATCATTAATCAATTCAATAAATTCGTATAAATGTTGTTAAAATATTTTAGCTTATGTCTATGTTTAAGCATCAATACCGCAATAGGCTATTTTGCTTTTGTCAGTTGCTTACTCAGCTTTTTTAGGGTGATATTTATCTAACATCATATTGCTGAATTTATTGTTTGGGTCTAACTGTGCTTTAAGTTTAAAAAAACGTGCTGCTTGTGGGTAGGCACGCTGAAACTGTTCAGCTGTTGCATGCAACTGATAGGGTAAATAATAGCTACCATTGTTTGCTAGTGCGGCGTCTATGAGTTCTCGAGTCCAGATGCCTACTTGTTTTTTGCTGTTTTCATCAGTCGCTTGCTGATAATAAATAACAAAAGCGAACACTTCAGTTTTAGCCCATGCTAGTAGCGAGCCACTATCTGGCTTAGCATGACGAATCGAAATATTGATGACATTAGCTTGATGTTTTTTCAAAATAGCAATGAGTTCTGGGTAAAAATCATCAAATCGTTCTATTGGGATAAAATATTCTTCTAGTGCGTAACTTTTGTCTTTATTGGCAATAGGCTCTAAATTAGATACATCGTAGCTTGCTTCATAGTTACGCCACATGACAGGTTGTTTTGTGTAATCAACTTCATCATATAATTTACGCAACTGTTTGCCCAAAGTTGATGAGGTGACGATTTTTATTTTTTGTTCCTGAGTCCGCGAGTATTGTGTATTAGGTTTTAACCTGTCTAAAATAGTTAATGGCTCTTGAGTTTGTTTAAATGTAACGGCGCGGACTGTTTCAAAATCAGGTGGATACATTACTGAGTTGTGGAATATTGCACTTTTGTCAGAACGAATATGTTGAGTAAAATACGAGTAATATTTTGTTATTGGCATGACTTCGCTGATGCGCTTAACTTTAACATTATCAACAAGTTGCAATGTGACTTCAGTAATAATTCCTAAACCGCCATAACCACCAATTGCGCCATAAAATATATTTGAGTTTTCTTTTGGGCTGGCGATGACTATTGAGCCGTCAGCCAGTACAATTTTGAATTTTTCTACTGATAGTATTATAGGGCCTTCCCCAATATAGCGACCATGCACATTAACACTGAGTGATCCACCAATGCTAAAATTGGCATAACTTTGCATAATTTTCACTGATAAGTTGTAAGGATCAATCAATTCTTGTACTTGGCGCCAGTTGGCACCTGATTCAATGGTTAAAAGTTTTTGTTCAGGATTAAAATCAATCACATGGTTAAGTTTTTTGGTATCTATCTGGATTGCCCCTGTTATTGCAGTTTGTCCACCCATGCTGTATTTGCCACCAGCTATACTGATTGGACCCGAGGCATTTTTAACCAGTTCAGCAACTTGTTGGGTGGATTCAGGCTGAACAATAGCCGCGACTTGTACTGGTGTCATGCCTGTCACATCATTGACAACAACAGCTTGCGTTTTTAATGGTAGTAACAGGCAAAGACAGCAGCTTAATAAATGTAATTTTTTCATCATAATTTAATATCTAATTGATATATAATCAAATAATTGATTCTATCTGATTACAAAGAATTCATCAACAAAGGTAAGGTCTAATGTTGTCAAATAGTGATAATAACCAAGATACATTTCATCTTTATAAATTTTTAAGCACATTTGAAAAACAGGTTCAGTATAATCTCCCGTTAAAATTACACTTAGACTTTCTTGAAAAGTTAGTGTTTTGATATCTTGCTTCGTATTAAGCTCTAATTCGGTGTAGTTATTATTAAGAATGTGCGTTAAGCTTGTCATGGCGGGTTTTTTTAACTTACTATGGATTAATTCAATATCTGTAGATTTTAGATAATCAGATAGAAGCATCATGATGATAAATCCTAATATTTGCAGATAATCACATTAACCTTAATTGCTGTTATTTATTTAACTAAGCTATATTGGCTTTAACAAATATGATTATTTTAGCTAATCTTTTAAATATATTATTGTTTTGCGTATCAAACTTTATCGATAAAACCTATAAGCCATTATTGATGAGTTTGAAACCGATTTGTGCGCCTTTTCCTTGTTCTGTGACAAAAACGCCCACCGCACAGATCAGCTGTTCATTATAGTAAACCATTGGGATTCGTGTTCGCATCCAAGGTGGAATATGATGTTCTTGCCATAGCTTTTTTATCGCTCTTGAGCCTTTTCTATTAACAATCTGTAGTTGCCCTTGAGCATGAAATCGAACGGTCACTTGCTCATCTGCACGGGGTAAACGGCAAAGTAAAGGGGGTTGATAATTCACCTGTAATTGCCCCACATTATCAGGAAGTGTTAACGGCAACGTTAAATCCCAATTAAGTATTTGCGATTCAATGTTTTGGTATAATGGCAATAGATAAAGCTGGTTTTGATAACGACGGATTTGTTTGTTATGTAATATAAATTGGGGATTGGCATCTTCTTTAGCTAAAGCAACGGTTTGCCAAATTAAGGTGAGTTGCTGTTGGCTTGGCATGTTGATTTGTTGCGATCGAAACCACATGCGTAAAATGGCTTTACGTTTATATTCTGAATAGCCAAATAATGGTGTTAAACACAATTGCCCTTGCTCGGTTGTGGCTTGTTTAAAATCAGCCAATAATAATTCATTAATTAATGCTTCTTGTTGCTGGCATAATTCAGCGCTGCGAGCCACCATTTGCGAAAAATGTGGCCAACGTTGGTTAAGGTGTGGTAATACCTTTAAGCGTAAAAAATTGCGGTCGTAGTGATCATCTTGGTTACTTTCATCTTCTATCCAGTTAAGCTGATGATGTTTAGCATAAGCTTCAATTTGTGCACGTGTAATGGTTAGTAGTGGTCGAAGATGGTTTCCGTTTTCAATCGGCATTGCAGATAAGCCAGTTGGGCCACTGCCACGTTTTAGCGCTAAAAAAAAGGTTTCGCACTGATCATCAAGATGTTGTGCGGTGCACAAGGTTTCATTATGATGTAAATGGTGATAAATGGCTTGGTAGCGTGCATTTCTGGCTTGTTCTTCAATATTGCCTGCTTGCCGATCAAGTTTGACTTTTTCAATAATTAATGGCACTTGCCAAATTTGGCATTGTTGTTGACAATGTGCCGCCCAGTTATCAGCGTTTGCGCTTAAACCATGATGAATATAAATTGCTCTAAGTTGTAGATTTGGTAACTGTTGCTTTAAATTGACTAATGCTTGCATTAATACGGTCGAATCGATGCCACCACTAAAGGCAACGAGTAGCGATTGTCGGCCATTTAGGTGTGGTAAAATAGTTTGTTCAACCATGCTGTTGATTTGTGTTTGGCTTTGATGGCTCATCTGCTATCCATTTCTACTAATTTATGCTTATTTATACCAAGCTTTGTAACGCATTCACTTTATTTTTATGTCGTTCGATTCTATCTAGGCCTGCGGCAAGATCAGCAATTAAGTCATCAGGATCCTCAAGACCAATATGTAATCGGATTAATGTACCTTTAAAATCAATCCCCGATACTGGACGTATTTTGGCAAGATCTTCAGGTTGATTAGCTAAAATTAATGATTCAAATCCGCCCCATGAATAAGCCATGGAAAAGTGGGTCATGTTATCTAAAAAATCAGATAATTGGACATCGCTTAAATGTTCTTGAAGGACAAATGAAAATAGACCACAGGCACCACTAAAATCGCGTTTAAAAAATTCATGCCCTTTGCAATTTTCTAATGCTGGATGATTGACGGTTGCCACTTTAGGATGATTGGCTAACCAATTTGCCACTTTTAAGCTGCTTTCGTGATGTTGCTTGAGCCTAATTGCTAGGGTTCGTAATCCACGCGTTGCCATATAGGCGGTATCGGCATCACACATCTGCCCCATTAAATAAGATCGTTCACGTAACTTATCCCAACAACGTTGGTTGGTAACCGCGGTACCTAACATGGCGTCTGAGTGACCAATTAAATATTTAGTGCCAGCTTGAATTGAGATATCAACGCCGTGCGCTAACGCTTTGAATAACACGCCGGCTCCCCAAGTGTTGTCCATCATAATGACGATTTCAGGATTCACACTGCGAATGGCTTTAACGATTGCTGGCACATCTTGGACTTCCATCGTAATTGAGCTTGGTGATTCTAAAAATACAACTTTAGTATGGGATTTGATATATTTGATAATATCACTCCCCACTAGTGGCGAAAAGTAATCGGTTTCTACTCCAAAATCTTTTAATATATGTTCACAAAATTCTTGAGTAGGTTCATAACTGGCTTCAGATACAAGGATATGATCGCCATTTTTCACAAAAGCTAAAATGGCATTAGCAATTGCTGCGGCCCCACAAGGATAAAGGTAGCAACCTGCACCGCCTTCAATTTCGGTCATGGCTTCTTGTAGGGCAAAATGGGTTAATGTGCCACGGCGCCCATAGAATAGAGCCCCTTTTGCTCGATTTTCTGTGGCTTCTTTTTTGGCTTCTATTGAGTTAAAAACCAGCGATGAAGCTCGCTGAATAACAGAATTTACCGCTCCTTGGGTGTAGAGAGTTTTTCGACCAGCATGAACTAATTTTGTTTGTAAAGACATGACGCATCCTTAGTGATCTGATAAATTTCGATAACAGTTAGCATAGCATGCTGTTAAAATAGTAAAAAATAATTTTTGTTTAAACTGGCTTATCCAACATGTTAATTGCCCAACTTGCCCATTTAGATACAGCAGAAGTGAATTATTCACTACTGTCACCACAAGTCATTAATGATGCTCAATTATTAAATGGTGCACGGAAAAAACAGTTTTTAGTTTGTCGATCAATTTTAGCGAATTTACTTAAACAATATTGTCAAATTGCTAATTTGCCGATGATGATCATTGGTGATAATCGCCGTCCCTGCTTTTTAGAGCCACATCTTCCTGATTTTAACATCAGCCATAGCCAAGATTGGGTCGCGGTTGCGATATCGTTAAATGGCAAGGTAGGGCTTGATATCGAAGTTGCTCGGCCGCGTCACAATTATGTAAATGTCGCCAAAAATTTTTTTGCTGATGAAGAATATCAATGGATGCTAAAACAAAGCGATACATTAACCGCCTTTTGGCAACTTTGGACATTAAAGGAATCTGCGCTGAAATTATATGCTAAAGGCGTTTGGCAAATAAGATCGGTAAAAGTAGATATTGAAAACCAGTTAATTCACGCCCCATTTGGACAGGACTTTTATTATCAGTATCAACAAATTGGCGATATTCATCTTTCTGTTAATTGTGATGCACCGATTAAGCAATTGGTATTGCAATCGTAAAGGATAGAACGTTACTACGTGGTTAATATGGCAAATAGATATCATTATTGGTTATACCTTAAATTTTATTTGATGGGCTACCCCAAAATGGACAAATATCACTTCTATGATATAAATAACAATCATAGAACAACTCATTATAGTCAAAACACTTAGTAGAGCTTAAACAATAGGTGGGGGATTATGCCTTATCTCATGCCCCTCTTTCATTAACTGAAAATCGCTAACCATTTTGGTGCACGTTTAGTCGTATTAAGCTTAGTGCACGATATCAGGCATATAGGGCTATTATGTGTCAGAAAGAACAATAAATCGACATGGTAAAAAATCAGTCAGAAAACATATTGATTTTATTGAGGTTTTTATTGTGCCTATTTTAGGCTTCAATATTACGCCAGAATATTGAAAAATATTTCAAGTTAGATAACGATAGTGGGTTTTTAATCTGCATCTTCAAAGTAATCGCTATCAATTTGCTTCATTTCATAAACCTGTCTTGTTGAACGCCCACATTGTAATCAATCATTAATTCAGCCAATCTAGCACCATTAATTAAAATGATTTTTACATCTAAATGTTTAAACATAATTTCTTGCCGAGAATATCTTTTTACAGGTATTGATAGTCCCGTGAGTTTTACACAGGTATTTATAACGATAAATTTCAAATAGTTAACTATATTTTATTTTGGTTTATAACGTTGCAACTCCTTAGACCAAATAAAATCTTGATGCCAAGTTGAGTTTACTTGTTTAACGCGGATATCATAATAACCATCTGTTTGGTGTTTAAGTAACATTAGAATGTTTTTTTCCTCGCTGATCGTATGTTCACGAGTACGATCTTTATGCCATGCACCAGCTGTATCTTTATAAAAATACATTGGCTCAGAAAATATATTTATAATCTTTTCCCCTTTAATCATGAATAATTGCAATGCTTGAAAAAAAGCACCTCCGCCTGAATAAGTTTCCATAAAATGAGCTCTCACTCCAAATACTAATGTATCTGGTGCTATGCGATAATTTGCCAAATCAAATTCCTTGTACGACTGTGGCGGTACAGGACCATCTTCGTAAATCGCTGGGCTGCCTAGATTGCTATTTTCCCAAGAAACTGGTTGTTCAATTAACCCGCTACGAGCAATAGGAGTAAAAATATTGTTTTGCCATTTAAATACACCAAGATAAAATTTTTTGGCTTGCCATAAATCAGAATCCTCTGAACACGTTGTATCTTGGTATTTTTGGGCAGATTTAGCACCTTTTTTATTTCTAGCAAAACAAGCCATACCTACATAAGTATTATCGTCACCCCAAGCTTTAGCGCCAACAAGCGTGACTAATGATAAATCTTCTTCAGGAGCAATCCAATTTAGGTAAGCGATTTTATCTATATCATCTGGTAAAGCCCCGAACTCGTTAATTGATTCTAAACCTTGTACTTGCTCTGCAAAAAATTGCTTACCTTCTGAATATTGAATGGCATTTGGTACTTCCCCAAGGCTTTGTACGGTTTTAGCATAAACTAAATGCATGCTAAAAAGTACACATAAGCTAAAAAAGATCTTTATTTTTCTCATAACATTTTCTTTATTTAGTATTTGTTTATCTTTTAAATTAGATATATATCTTGTAAGATTTTTTTATTGTTATTATCCAATTGGTATTCTTGTGCCAGCCAATTGTCGATAGTGTTATAACGTTGTTTTATGGCGTCAAAGGCTGCTGTTAAATATTCTTCTTTGGCTGCAAAGATTAATTTGCGGTTTTCGAACTCTTCAGTGGTAAGTTTATTTTGATATTGGCTTAATAGGTATTCTCGATAGTCTGCTAATAGTTGTTCTGTTAATAAATAATCTTGCATGATAGTTTCTTCACTCACTCCTAAAGCAAATAGTGTTAATGCTACACCAACACCAGTACGATCTTTGCCAACAGCACAGTGTTGTACTAAAGGTTTTCCTTGTGAGCTGAGTAAGATAGATGAAAGTTTTTGGTATGCAACATTATTAAATGGTAGTAGCTGATAAAGCCTAATCATAAAATCAAATGGCGCATTTTTCTTGAGTGTTTTTTGAGTATTGTTTAGATCACTGGTTAAGCTAGCGGTAACTGTATCATTCAATGGATTGGCTGGTACATTAATATACTGAGTATTTTGCCATAATTTATCGGGATTCCGTGTAATTTCGTCATTATCGCGATAGTCCAAAATATAATGCAGATTTAATTCATCACATAAAAAATTTTGCTCTTCTGGTGTAATAAGTGAGAAGGCACCTGAACGGTATAACATGCCAGAGCGAATTTGGCGACCGTCGATTGTTTTAATACCGCCTAAATCGCGAAAATTAATTCCATTTTTTATTGGTACAATACAATTCATGACTAATCCTTATTTATGCTTAACTTTACTTGCTATATTAACATGTTTCTGATTAGAATTAATCCATTGTTTCCGCTTCATAAATGATTAAGGTACTTACTATGTCAATGTTATCAATTTTGCTTTCTAATCAACAGGCTCCAACCCAGTGGGGAAAAGACGCACTGCTGAGCTTCTCAGATAATACTATTACTATTCACTATAAAGCTGAACGTCGTTTGGATATGATTCAACGTGCAGGGCGAAAGCTAGATAGCCAAGAAATCAATTCAGTTAAGTTAGTTGGCGAAGATTGGGATCTTGAAGCTTGTTGGCATTTTTGGTTAGGTTATCGTAATGCTAAAAAAAGCGCTGAAGTAATTGGGCCAAAACTTGATACTAAAGACGAACAAGAATTGGAACATCGCTTAGAGATTATTGATTGGTGTCGGGATATTGTTAATGAGCAAGCCGAGACATTAAGCCCTGTTGAGTTAGCGGTAAGAGCAGCTAAGTTAATTAGTACTTACTCGTCTGATGTTGATCATAGAATTATTTCAGGCGAAGCTTTAAAAGAACACAATTATATGGGGATCTATACGGTAGGTAAGGGATCGGATAGGCCTGCCGCTTTTCTTGAACTTGATTATAATCCGACTAAAAACCCTAAAGCGCCAATTGTTGCTTGTTTAGTGGGTAAAGGTATTACCTTTGATTCTGGTGGTTATAGCTTAAAACCAAGTAGCTTTATGGAATCAATGCGTGCTGATATGGGAGGCGCAGCGCTAGTAACGGGTGCTTTAGCCTTGGCGATTGCAAGAGGGTTAAATCAGCGTATCAAGCTTTATTTGTGTTGTGCCGATAATTTAGTGAGCGGTAATGCATTTAAATTAGGCGATATTATTCATTACCGTAACGGTAAAACAGTAGAAGTTAATAACACCGATGCTGAAGGACGACTTGTGTTAGCTGATGGTTTAATTTGTGCCGATAATGACAAACCACATTATATTATTGACTGCGCAACCCTTACAGGTGCGGCAAAAATTGCGGTGGGTAATGATTATCAATCATTACTTACATTTGATGATAACTTTGCTAACCAATTGTTAGCTAGTAGCCATATTGAAAATGAAGCATTTTGGCGATTACCATTAGCAGAATTTCACCGTTCTCAATTCCCATCATCGTTTGCCGATATGGCAAACTCAGGATTGCCTAATACCGCAGGAGCCAGTACCGCTGCGGCCTTTTTATCACATTTCATTGAAAATTATCAGAAAAATTGGCTACATATCGATTGTTCAGCAACATTCCGTAAAAGCGCCACCGCCTTATGGGCTGCAGGGGCAACAGGAGTTGGGATTAGGACGGTTGCTAATTTGCTTAGTCACCTTAAATAATCTCTAAATTTATCAGAAAGCTAAAAAAGCCACTGTGAAAGTAACACCATTCAGTTAAGCTTTTTTAATCGGATAGAGTAACGGATTTTAGAACAACGAAAGCCCCTTTTTGGGGCGTTATATTTTGTCAGGCCAAAATATAACGTTTAACATTTTCTTGTATGCGCAGGAGTTTTTTAACTGATCAGTGTTAAGTTTTTAAAGGTGCTTTTTAATCAAGATATTATAACTATATGTTAAATTAAGATAAAAAAGTCATAGAATGCGAAATCTTGCACATAACTAAAAGTATAACGAGATAAATCAAATCAGATTTTAAGTATCGTTAAACATAATTACAAAACTCTAATTGCTCAGCGTTAATATTAGAAGCCCTTTCAGAGCTTCTACCAACCGCAAGCGGCTCTTAAAGGTTTTATAGCTTCATCAAGCCCAGTTATAGTAAATGTGGTATTGACAGGATTTTCGCTGTACGGTGTTACTTGCACAAAATATTTGTTTTTTGTTTGTAGATTTTTCAGAAAATCAGTGATTTTTACAGATGTTTTATTATTAGAACCATGATAAAACATAGAGCTATGGTTGGTTGCAATTGACCATTTCATATTTGAAACGGCTTTCTCTGAATCAATTCTTGTCGTTGGATAAATTGTGTTAGAACCCAAGAAAGTATCAAACCCAATATACATTTCAGTTATCTTCTCTTTGCAGCGTATAACTAGGTAAGGAGTTTTTTCACCGTATCTCACTTGTATTGGCGTATCTGCATCAAGAGTTAGCATTACAGTCTTGCTATCGTCTATTGGTGATACATCTTCTGTAACAACCCATTTACCCATATTGTTTTCATCAGATTTTACCTCAACTTTTCTTTCAAAAAGAGAATCATAACAAGAGAGTCTTTGCTTGCTATCAGTCATAGATTTGCATGTGTCAATTTTTTTATCAAGCGAATCATTAGCTAATGCTAAAAAAGGGAATATAGATAAAATAAATAAAGTTTTTTTCATAATAAAATCCGATAACTTAAATGAAGTAAATATTAGTGCATATTTCTCACTAAATCAACGATAATGTATAGCTTTATAAAATTATATAAATCCAATATATCTATATTGTATGTTTTTAGCATTGAAATTAAGCCGACTAAATATAGTTGGATTTTTTTATTCATGCGTGAGTAATTTTATTTTGGTAATTCTAAACAGTCGCTATCAGGATATATGGATACAACTATTGCCACTCATAAAATTCATTGACCAACATTTACTTTATTTATTAGTAGCCGGTAGCTTTTCAAAGCTTCATGGTGGTATACGTTTTTTACGCTTAGCCTTAAAATGAAGTTTTAACTCACAATATCCCCGATACACGGTTATAATTCCACAGTGATTATAGAATAAAAATGGACAAATACCGCATCTATGATATAGCTAACAATCATAGGAGAACACAGTATGGCACAAAAAATTTAGTACAGGATTAAAACAGCATGGGGTGAGTTATGCTTTATCTAATGTGCTTCTTTCATTAGCTGAAATCGCTAACCATTTAGGAATAGGTAAATCAACACGGGATAAATGAGGAGGATAACTTAATCCTAACAAAACCAGTAAACGTGAGCTAACCTTCTATTTCATATCGCCATAATCTGGTCATAGAATGGTTTTCTTTGTCATATTGAATGATTCTGCTGTATGCAAGAAAACGTTATATTTTCCTGATAAAAGAAAGCGCCCAAAAAGGCGCAGCATTCGTTGTTCTAAAAAACGTTACCAGATTCTATTAAAAAAGCTTAACTGAATGGTATTAAGTGTAAAAGTGGCTTTTTACTTCTTGAACAAGTATTAATGTTTAATTGCTTTCAATCACCACAGCTTTTTTAATATAAATAGGTTCAACAGGTACGTTTTGATGGGGTCCCATACGTTTAGTTGGAACAGCGACGATTTTATCGGCAACGTCCATCCCTTTAATTACTTTACCGAATACGGCATAGCCATATTGTTCTGGTGATTGGTAATTAAGAAAATCATTATTGACAACATTGATAAAAAATTGGCTAGTTGCACTGTTTATATCACTGGTTCTTGCCATTGCAATTGTGCCGCGCTCATTTTTTAAGCCATTATTCGCTTCATTTTTAATCGGTGGGTTATTGTCTTTGAATTTTAGTTGATCATCAGCACCACCACCTTGAATCATAAAACCAGGAATGACTCGGTGAAAAGTTAGATTTTCATAAAAACCACTATTAACATAATCAAGAAAGTTTTTCGTAGTGATCGGTGCGTGTTCGCTGTCTAATTCAAGTTCAATATCCCCCATGCTGGTTTGTAATAATACTTTGGTATCAGCTAAAGCAACGGTAGAAAATAAAGCGAGTAATGCTGTAATAAATAGCATTTTGATTTTTTCCATATATTAATTCCTTTATCCTGTGGAAGTTGGCTGATTATACTGGATATTTGATTATTATAAATAACTATTATGAAAAATTAGGTAATTTTTTGTGTTGTAACTCGCAGAAGTATTTTCTTGTATACAACGAAAGTAATATTCCTATTGTATTAATGTGCCTTGATAATTTCGAGTAGGCAAAGTGGCACTCTTATAGCCAATTGTTGTTTGGGGTTGCTACCGTTTTATATTAACACGTTATATTATCTGAAATTTTTTACAAACAGTTTATTAAATCTTATGCGATGTGTTTTGTGTGATATGCCTTTATTTTTGCTCCATCATGGCATTTGTTGTCAGTGTGTTAAAAATCTACCTAAATTTTATAAGGTTTGTCATCGATGCTGTTTACCGCATTCTTTATCGACTGATATCTGTTATCGATGTCGGGCAAAGCAACCGCACTGGGATGAGTTGATAGCTGTGTCTGATTATATTAATCCATTAAAAAAATTGGTTCATCATTTTAAGTTCTACAGTAAAATTGAATTAAATATTGCATTGGCAAGATTAATGTTTTTGGCATGGTATCAACGACGAGAAGCAGGTGCTTTAATTAAACCTGATTTGGTGACTTGTGTGCCGTTACATCACATTCGCTACTGGTCTAGAGGTTTTAATCAAGCCGAGTTATTGGCAAAACCGATTGCTAGATGGCTAAATTGTGATTTTTACCCTCATTTGCTATCTCGTAAGCAAAATTTACGTGATCAAAAAAATCTATCTCTTACCGAAAGAATTACGAATGTCGAAACACTTTTTATGTGTCGCCAAGATCTCTCGCACAAATCGGTAATGCTTATTGATGATATTGTCACAACTGGTAATACAATTAATGCCATTAGCCAACAATTAAAAAAATGTGGTGCAACAAGCGTTCATGTTGTTTGTTTGTGCCGTACAGTATTGTAAAATCCTAAACAATCCCTATAATAACCAAGAAAGTTAGTCAACTATTATAATAAATGATGTTAGGTCTATTTGTACCTAATTACATTACTGTGAGGGGTTATGTCTATTATCACTATTTCTGAATCAGCTCAACAGCACTTTAAAAAATTGCTTGCTAATCAACCTGATGGAACACAAATTCGAGTATTTGTTATTAACCCAGGTACACCAAGCGCAGAATGTGGGGTTTCATATTGTCCAGCTGATACAGTAGAAGATAGCGATATAGAAGAGAAATTTAATGATTTTTCAGTTTTTATCGATGATATTAGTGCACCATTTTTAGAAGAAACTGTCATTGATTATGTGACTGATGAGTTAGGGTCACAATTGACATTAAAAGCGCCAAACTCGAAAATGAAAAAGGTGGCTGATGATGCCCCATTAATTGAACGCGTTAATTATGTGATTCAAGCTCAAGTTAACCCACAATTGGCAAACCATGGTGGGCATGTGAGCTTAGTTGAATTGACAGAAGATAACTATGCTATATTGCAATTTGGTGGTGGTTGTAATGGTTGCTCAATGGTTGATTACACTTTAAAAGAAGGCATTGAGAAACAATTAATGGCAGAGTTTCCTGAACTGGCAGGTGTTAGAGATATTACAGAACACCAAGCTGGCGCCCATTCTTTTTGCTAAATTTGAAAGAAAATAATTTTTACTTAGACCTTGCTTATTGCTAGGATTAAGTCATAATCGGTTGATGTTTGCCATTTGACATTATGATGGGGTTTTATGAATCAAGTTAGTATTATTTCAGATCTTATCGTTTGGATTGAAAGGAATTTGGAACAACCATTATCTATTGATCATGTTGCACGAAAATCAGGTTATTCAAAATGGCACTTACAACGCATGTTTAAAGAAGTTACTGGTCAGGTTCTTGGTACTTATATTCGTCATCGCCGTTTAACTTATGCAGCGCTTGCTTTACGTATGACAAGTAAGCCTATTTTAGATATTGCAATGCAATATCGTTTTGATTCTCAGCAAACATTTACCCGATCTTTTAAAAAACAATTTAATGAAACGCCAGCAAGTTATCGTCGAGGAGAATATTGGGATCCTACAGGGTTAACACCAGCTATTGAGCTAAATAAAAATCAGCTTTTATTGCCTGAGCCAAAATTTGTTAATATGCCAAAACAAACTTTTTGGGGAATTACCTATAAAAATAATTGTACATTAAGTCGATTGCTAGATGAAGAAATTAAACTCCGAGAGCAGTTTTTTAATAATTATTTATCTCGCTGTACACACAAAAATCAGAATCTACCCGATAAAATTTATGCATTTAATCAGATCTTAAAAAGTAAAGATAATGACAATGAGCGAGATCTTTTTTATACCATTGCCTTAGATCAGAATAATAATCTTGAGTACATAGAACAATTTGTAAGTGAGGGTGGTTTATATCTTTGTTTTAAATATATTGGCGCTCCTGATGAGTTTAGAGATTTTATTTCGCAAGTGCATTTAGCCGCGATGCCAGCGTTAAAGGTACGTTTGCGCAGTTCCAGTTGTGTAATTGAAATTCATCATAATCATCATAATGACATTACTGAATCGATTAAGAATATTACACATATGGAGTGTGATTATTGTGTGCCGGTTGTCACAGAAAGTGAAGTCAATATCCAACCAAATTTATAGCGACTAAATGTGTTATAACCAGATCTAAAAAGCAGTAGATAGATATTGACCGATGTATTTAGTTATCTGAGTTTAGTAAAATATTTTCTAACCATTTTTTGAATTCTGGAGTTGCCTCTTTAAGGCTATTTGATCCCCTAGTTACTGTTGCAATCCCAATTTTAAGTTGCTCTTTGAGCTGGCGCTGATTGGTTGAACCATCAAGTAATGAATGTATAATTTTAACGCGAGTAATTAAAGCGTCGCGTTCATCAGCAGTCATTAATAACTTTAATATATCAAGTGAATAACCATCGTTAAATGCTTGGTGTAATAGTTCAACGGTTTGTTTCCATTCTTTAGTTTTCATTGTAATCACCATTAATATTGTTGATTAAATTCATTGGGATTAAGAATATTGACATCTTTCTTTCCTAAGATTGTTTGATAAATATAATCATATACCAATACGTTTTTTACGTAATTACGTGTCTCTGTAAACGGTATGCTTTCAATAAATGCGACTGCGTCAAGTTTACCATTACTGTTATTAAGCCATTTTTTTACACGATTAGGGCCAGCATTATAAGCTGCTGAAGATAATATACGATTATTACTATTTTGTAGGTAAACGGTATTTAGGTAAGAAGTGCCTAATTCTATATTGGTTTTAGGATCAAACAATTGTGCCGATGAGACATAAGTCACTGTATCTACTTTTTTAGCTGTTTCTTTTGCTGTCGCTGGCATTAATTGCATTAACCCGCGAGCACCAGCTGGCGATTTGGCGGTGCTATTAAGAGCACTTTCTTGACGAGATATCGCTAAAGCATAAGAAAGCGGAATACTTTTATTTTTTAATGCATTGTTATATAAGTCTTTATACATAACGGGTAAACGTTCCGTCCAGTTATTCCAAAGCTTGCCAACAATGGTTGCTTGAATGCTAAGATCTCCCCATCCTTTTTGTAAGGCATATTGAGATAATGCTAAGTATTCACTTTTATTTGTTTGGTGATTCAACATATAACGCCATTCGTTACTTAATTCTGATACCATACCAAAATAACGTAATTCGTTAATTCTTTTTACATAAGGTTGATTGTCATATTTGGCTTTTAATGTTGATATTTCTGCTTGTGTAATTTTTGGCGACTGGTTTTTAAGTAAATAAGGTTGGTTAAGTGTTTGTGCACTTATCATGCCATAAAATCCACGTTTGTTTGTGAGCGCTTGTAAAATTTTATTAGCTTCATTTTTTTGTTTATTATTGAGTAATACTCGAGCTTGCCAGTATTGCCATTCTTCTTTTAATTGATCTTCTGGTGATAATTGCGCTAGCCAATAGGCAATATCAGAAAAGTTATAGGCATCTATGGCAAGGCGGATACGCTTTTCGACCAATGCCGTATCATGATACTTAGTAATATAGCTATCACGCCATTTTATTTGTTCATTAGTAGCGGAATCTTTAAAGTAGCTGTTGGCTAAACTCTTTTGTAATTCAGCTTGCTCTACTTCAGTTAACGCCTGCTGTTTAACTAATTTTGGCAATAACAATGCAGCTAAATTCATATCAGTTTTTACTAAGCGAGGGAATGATGCTAAGACTACTTTTTTAGTGAAGGTGCTAGCTTTAATATTTTTTGAAAAATCCTCTAACTTTTTTGGATTATCAAGTACAGCGAGCAAATTAATTTTAGTTGTTTTGTTGTTGTCATCAAGTAGGTTAGTTAGATGTTTGGCCAATTTTAAATTATTTGCTTCAATAGCAAGTTCAATGCGTAATAGTATTAAATTAGCTGTTCGTTTACCTGCTTGAGTCCAAGCGTTGATTAATGGATCACATGCAGAAGGGAGCTCTTTGCCAGTCTTCCAAAGTGATTCGATAGTACTGAAGGTAGCTTGGTTATTTCCTTGTTGTAGTAATGCATACTGATAGCGACAATTAGAGAGAATAGAATTATCTTTTGGGAAAGAAACGATTGAATTCCAGTCTTGACGAGAACTTAGTTCTGTTAGATAAGATTGTATTAGTGAGTCTGTTAATGGAAAGTCCTTATATTGGCTAACAAAGTCACTTACCATTTCAGGTGAAACCAATTTGATATTTTTTTGAAAAAACTGTACAGCAGCATAAGGATATAATGGATAATTTTTTATGCTAGAAAGCAATATTTGTTGGTCTTCAAAATTAAGCGATTGATAGGAATTAAGCCATTTTTGATAATGTTCTCGTTGCTCCTTTTGCGACCTGTCTGCGTAAACACTACCTGTGTAAATACTACATGCACAAAGTAGACATATTATTAAAAAATAACGTAATACTAATTTCATCCCTTAACTCCTATATTAATTTAGTTCGTTAGATTAGCATATTCTGTTACGATTCGTCGATAATCAACTAACGGCTTAATTCCTACTAAAATACTCAACTAAATACTTGACTAAATTAAACGGATATATACAATAAAGCGATAACGCATAGGGGAATGATTAATGAAATTGACATCAAAAGGACGATATGCGGTGACAGCAATGCTTGATGTTGCATTACATGCTGATTCAGGGCCTGTATCACTTGCAGAGATTTCAGAACGTCAAGAAATTTCACTTTCTTATCTTGAACAATTGTTTGCTCGTTTACGTAAAAATGGCTTAGTACAGAGTGTTAGAGGTCCTGGTGGCGGTTATATATTGAGTCGCTCTATGGATCAAATTGCGATTAGCTCAATTGTTAAAGCTGTTGATGAGACAGTGCATGCAACAAAATGCCATGGGCAAGATGGATGCCAAGGTGGTGTGAGATGTTTAACTCACACATTGTGGAATGAACTAAGTGAGCGGATTGAGGACTTTTTAACTAGCATTACGTTAAGTGAATTGGTTAATGATAAAGAAGTTAAAGCCGTTGCTAGCCGACAAAGTAATATACAACACGTTCAGATCAATTAATAAAAATAGAATATAGAATTTGTCATTGGGAGTGATTAATGAAACTACCTATTTATATGGATTATGCAGCGACAACCCCTGTTGATCCTCGAGTTGCTGAAAAAATGATGCAGTATTTAACCCTTGATGGGGTTTTTGGTAACCCAGCATCTCGTTCTCATAAATTTGGTTGGCAAGCGGAAGAAGCAGTTGATATTGCCCGCAATCAAATTGCTGATCTTATTGGTGCTGATTCACGAGAAATTGTTTTTACATCTGGTGCAACCGAGGCGGATAATTTAGCGATCAAAGGCGCTGCTCATTTTAATCAAGCAAAAGGTAAGCACATTATTACTTGTAAAACTGAGCACAAAGCTGTGCTTGATACTTGTCGCCAGCTTGAGCGAGAAGGTTATGAAGTAACTTATTTAGCTCCGGAATCTAATGGTATTCTTGATCTAGATAAGCTTGCTGCTGCAATGCGTAGTGATACAACTGTTGTATCTATTATGCATGTTAATAATGAAACTGGTGTTATTCAAGACATCGAGAAAATTGGTGAAATGTGCCGTGAACGGGGCATTGTCTTTCATGTTGATGCAACACAATCTGTAGGTAAATTACCCATTGATGTGGCCAAGTTAAAAGTTGATTTAATGTCATTTTCTGGTCATAAGATTTATGGCCCAAAAGGAATTGGTGGACTTTATGTAAGACGTAAACCTCGTGTGCGAATTGAAGCGCAAATGCATGGCGGTGGTCATGAGCGGGGTATGCGCTCAGGCACGTTACCTGTGCACCAAATTGTCGGCATGGGTGAAGCGTACCATATAGCCAAAGAAGAAATGGCAGCTGAAATGCCTCGCCTTTTAGCGCTAAAAAATCGTTTATGGAATGGGTTAAAAGATATCGAAGAAGTTTACCTTAATGGTTCTTTGGAACACAGTGTACCAAATATTTTAAATGTGAGTTTCGCGTATGTTGAAGGTGAATCGCTTATGATGGCTTTAAAGGATTTAGCGGTTTCATCTGGTTCGGCGTGTACATCAGCGAGCTTAGAGCCTTCTTATGTGCTACGTGCATTAGGGCTTAATGATGAGCTTGCACATAGCTCAATTCGTTTTTCATTGGGTCGATTTAGTACTGAAGAAGAAGTGGACTATGTGATTAAATTAATTAAAAATTCTATTGATAAATTAAGAGATTTATCGCCACTTTGGGAAATGTTTAAAGATGGTGTTGATTTAACAAAAATTAAATGGTCAGCCCATTAATATTAGGAGCAAATTATGGCATACAGTGAAAAAGTTGTTGATCATTATGAAAACCCTCGTAATGTAGGTTCTTTTGATCAAAATGATCCTAATGTCGGTAGTGGCATGGTTGGGGCGCCTGCGTGTGGCGATGTAATGCGTTTACAAATCAAAGTGAATGATAATGGCATTATTGAGGACGCTAAGTTTAAAACCTATGGTTGTGGTAGCGCAATTGCATCAAGCTCTTTAGTAACCGAATGGATTAAAGGTAAATCATTAGATGAGGCCGAAGCGATTAAAAATACGGATATTGCTGAAGAGTTGGCTTTACCGCCTGTTAAAATTCACTGCTCGATCTTAGCCGAAGATGCGATTAAAGCAGCAATTGATGACTATAAAACGAAAAAAGGACAACGTTAATGGCAATCACATTGACTAATAGCGCTGCTGATCGTGTTCAAGCTTTTCTGGCTAATCGTGGAAAAGGTGTTGGATTACGATTAGGTGTTAAAACATCCGGTTGCTCAGGTATGGCCTATGTTTTAGAGTTTGCCGATGTGATTAATGATGATGATAGTGTTTTTGAAGATAAACATGTCAAAGTTATCGTGGATAAAAAGAGCTTAGTTTATATTGATGGTACTGAACTTGATTTTGTTAAAGAAGGATTAAATGAAGGTTTCAAGTTTAATAATCCTAATACAAAGCACGAATGCGGTTGTGGCGAAAGCTTTAATGTGTAGTTGGACTAGTTATGGTTAATTACTTCGAGCTATTCAATTTACCACCTCAATTACCGGTGGATGTAGCGCTGTTAACAACTCATTATCAGCAGTTACAACGGCAATACCATCCAGACAATTTTGCTGTTGCAACCGATAGTGATAAAGTGGCAATTGTGCAAAAATCAGCAGCGATTAATGATGGTTATCAAATCTTAAAAAATCCAATTAAAGCTGCGGAATATTATCTATCTTTGCAAGGTTTTGATGTTGCCACAGAAAAAAATATCATTCATGATGCCGATTTTTTAATGGAGCAATTTGCTTTACGTGAGAAGCTTGATAGTATTGAAAACCAAGCTAATTTTCAAGCATTAGATGACTTTCATAAAGAAATTATCGAACGTGAAAAAATGGTATATAACCAACTATTACAACTCATAGTAAAACAAGACATAGTAAAACAAGATTGGCAAAGTGCGCTTAATCAAATCTATAAGCTTCGTTATCTAGCTCGATTGATTGAACAAATCGAAAAGTTACAAGACAAACAATTTGATTTATAATTTACGATAAGTGATGAATCAATAGAGATAGATTAAATGATATTATTACAAATTAGTGAACCAGGACAAACACCAATGCCACATCAGCGTCGCATTGCAGTGGGTATCGATCTTGGTACAACTAATTCACTCGTAGCAACGGTTCGTAGTGGGCAAGCCGAGGTTTTACCCGATTTGCAAGGTGATTCATTGTTGCCATCGGTTGTACATTACGGCGTTGATCATGATGATAACCCTGTTATTACCATTGGTAAATATGCCAAATCCAATGCTATAAATGATCCTCAAAATACGGTTAGTTCTGTTAAACGATTAATGGGCAGAAGTTTAGCAGATATAGAACAATCCCATTTTCCTTATACCTTTTCGCAAACAGAAAGTGGTGTCCCGTTATTAAATCTGCCTAATGGTCAGGTCAATCCAGTACAAGTCTCTGCTGATATCTTGATTGCACTCGCCGAACGAGCAAGAGAAAGTTTAAACGGTGAAATTGACGGTGCTGTGATAACTGTGCCAGCTTACTTTGATGATGCCCAAAGACAAGCAACTAAAGATGCAGCAAAATTAGCTGGTTTACATGTGCTTCGCTTATTAAATGAACCAACTGCCGCCGCCATTGCTTATGGCTTAGATTCTAAAAAAGAAGGGGTCATTGCTGTTTATGATTTAGGTGGCGGAACTTTTGATATTTCGATTCTTCGCCTAAATAAAGGCGTTTTTGAAGTGCTAGCAACCAGCGGTGATTCTGCTCTTGGTGGCGATGATTTTGATAGGTTGCTTGCTGATTATATAAAAAAGGAATTTGGATTAACCGATAATATAGATCCTATTATTAATCAAAATATTAGTAATCAAGCGACGGATATAAAAATATTATTGAGCAATGAAGATGTTGCTATATTTACACTTAATAATCAATCATTAACTATTACTCGTCAGCATTTTCAACAATTAATAGAGCCATTAGTTAAACGCACTTTGGCTGTTTGCCGTCGGGCGTTAAAAGATGCGCAAATAGGCGTGGATGAAGTGCTTGAAGTCGTTATGGTTGGTGGTTCTACTCGCGTACCGTTAGTAAGAGAATTAGTTGGTGATTATTTTAAAACCCAGCCGTTAACGTCTATTGATCCAGATAAAGTTGTTGCTGTTGGAGCTGCCATTCAAGCGGATATATTAGTAGGGAATAAATCTGATTCTGATATGTTGCTACTTGACGTTATTCCATTGTCTTTAGGGATTGAAACTATGGGGGAATTGGTCGAAAAGATTATTCCTCGTAATAGCACTATTCCATGTGCAAGAGCGCAAGAATTTACCACTTTTAAAGATGGTCAAACAGCCATGATGATTCATGTTTTGCAAGGTGAGCGTGAAAGTGTTGCCGACTGTCGCTCCTTAGCTCGGTTTACGTTAAGGGGAATTCCTGCTATGCCTGCTGGTGGTGCACATATACGGGTGACATTTCAAGTTGATGCCGATGGTTTATTAAGTGTTACAGCGATGGAAAAATCAACTGGTGTAGAAGCTGCAATTCAGGTTAAGCCTTCTTACGGTCTGACCGATAAAGAGATTGCGACCATGATTCAAGATTCAATTAGTCATGCACAGCAAGATAAACAAGCCAGAATGCTTGCTGAAAAAAGAGTTGAAGCGGCACGCGTGCTAGAGAGTTTACAAGGCGCTTTAGACAAAGATGCTGATTTATTAAACGATAGCGAACTTAGCCAAATTTTAATCGCTCAGCGCCAATTGCAAATAGCACGTGAGTCAGATAATAGTGATGCAATTGAAAAGCACATTAAAATTGTTGATAGTGTGACACAAGATTTTGCCGCTAGACGAATGGATAGGTCAATCCATCGTGCCTTAGCAGGCCATAAAGTTGATGATATTTAACTAACGAGATTATTATGCCAAAAATTACTTTTTTACCCAATGCCGATCTTTGCCCTGAAGGAAAAACTGTTGAAGCGCAGGAAGGTGAATCTATTTTAGACGTGGCATTGCGCAATGATATTGAAATCGAGCATGCTTGTGAGATGTCCTGTGCTTGTTCTACATGTCACTGTATTGTTCGTAAAGGGTTCGAGTCACTTGAGGAAAGTGATGAGCAAGAAGATGATATGTTAGATAAAGCCTGGGGAGTTGAGCCTCATAGCCGTTTAAGTTGTCAAGCTCGTGTAGCGAATGAAGATCTAGAAGTCGAAATTCCAAGATATAGCCTTAATCACGCCAAAGAAGATCATTAATTAATAGTCAGAATGATTACCTATCTATAATTTGATGTAAAGAATAATATTAAGCTTGGTGATTCGTTTTAAATTTCATAATTTTGAACCGATAATCAAGCGAACAGCCATATCTTTCGATTCTAAATATCTGTATTTATTTCTTGCCGTTAGTTAATTAACAGAGTATAATCAGCCCACTTTGTTTATTGCCTTTATATAAACAAATGATGAAAAGATATAATTTCTACAACAGAAAATAGCTAATTATATCGACAATACTCCCGATTTGGGGGTTACGAAAAAGAACGGATTACACTCTCCTGTCAATCGAAACAGGGAAAGAGGAGTAGTCTTTTGTTATAACTTTTAAATAATGGAGCTCTGGTCTCATGTCGAACCAAAGAATCCGTATCCGGTTAAAAGCGTTTGATCATCGTTTGATTGATCAATCAACTGCTGAAATTGTAGAAACTGCGAAGCGCACAGGTGCGCAGGTTCGTGGTCCTATTCCATTACCGACACGCAAAGAGCGTTTTACTGTATTGATCTCTCCGCACGTTAACAAAGATGCGCGTGATCAGTATGAGATTCGCACTCATAAGCGTCTAGTTGATATTGTTGAGCCAACTGAAAAAACAGTTGATGCTTTAATGCGTCTAGATCTTGCTGCCGGTGTTGATGTGCAGATCAGTTTAGGTTAATCCTAGGCTGAATGATTGAGAGGTCGAAACAATGATTGGTTTAATCGGTCGTAAAGTAGGAATGACACGAATCTTCACTGAAGAGGGTGTTTCTATTCCTGTCACCGTAGTAGAAGTTCAAAGTAATCGTATTACTCAAGTTAAAACCCTTGAGAATGATGGTTATCAAGCTATTCAGGTTACTACTGGCAGTAAAAAAGCAAGCCGCGTAAATAAACCTGAAGCAGGTCATTTCGCTAAGGCTGGCGTTGAAGCTGGTCGTGGTCTATGGGAATTCCGTTTTGAAGAAGGTGAATTTACTGTAGGTCAAAGTATTAACGTTGATATTTTTACTGACGTTAAAAAAGTTGATGTTACTGGAACATCTAAAGGTAAAGGTTTTGCTGGCGTGACTAAACGTTGGAATTTCCGTACTCAAGATGCGACTCATGGTAACTCTTTGGCACACCGTGGTCATGGCTCTATTGGTCAAAACCAAACTCCGGGTAAAGTGTTTAAAGGTCGTAAAATGGCAGGTCACTTAGGTAATGAACGTGTAACAGTTCAAAACTTAGATATTGTGCGTGTTGATGCAGAACGTAACCTTTTATTAATTAAAGGTGCAGTTCCTGGTGCAATCAATAGTGACGTAATTGTTAAACCGGCAATCAAGGCTTAACGTCGAGGAGATAGAGATGGAATTAGTAGTAAGAGACGCGCAAGCGCTTTCTGTTTCCGAAACTACCTTCGGACGTGAGTTTAATGAAGCGTTAGTTCACCAAGTAGTTGTTGCTTATGCATCTGCTGCTCGTCAAGGCTCACGCGCACAAAAAACTCGTGCAGAAATCGCTGGTTCAGGTAAAAAACCATGGCGTCAAAAAGGCACTGGTCGTGCTCGTTCAGGTTCTATTAAGAGCCCAATTTGGCGTAGTGGTGGTGTAACATTTGCAGCAAAACCACAAGATCATAGCCAAAAAGTTAACCGTAAAATGTATCGTGGTGCATTAAAGAGTATTTTCTCTGAATTAGTGCGTCAAGAACGTTTAGTTGTGGTTGAAACATTTACTGTTGAAGCACCTAAGACTAAATTATTAACTCAGAAATTGAATGATATGAATCTTAATGATGTTCTTATTATCGCTTCTGAAGTTGATGAAAATCTTTTCTTAGCAGCACGTAACTTGCATAAAGTTGATGTGCGTGATGTAGCAGGTATTGATCCAGTTAGTTTGATTGCATTTGACAAAGTGGTTATCACTGTTGATGCCGTTAAACAAGTAGAGGAGATGTTAGCATGATTCGTGAAGAGCGTCTGCTTAAAGTCCTGCGAGCACCACATGTTTCTGAAAAAGCATCTATTTCAATGGAAAAAACAAATACATTAGTATTGAAAGTTGCTAAAGATGCTACTAAGAGAGAGATTAAAGCCGCAGTTGAACAACTATTTGAAGTTAAAGTAGATGACGTTAATACACTTGTTGTTAAAGGCAAAGTTAAACGTCGTGGTCAACAAATCGGTCGCCGTAGCGACTGGAAAAAAGCTTACGTTACTTTAGCAGAAGGTCAAAATTTAGACCTTGCTGGCGTCGCTGAGTAATTCGGAGGAGTAAGAACAATGGCAGTTGTTAAGTGTAAACCTACATCTCCGGGTCGTCGCCACGTTGTTAAAGTGGTTAACCCAGAGTTGCATAAAGGTAAGCCTTATGCACCGTTGCTTGATTCAAAAAGCAAAACTGGTGGTCGCAATAATAATGGTCGAATCACTACCCGTCATATCGGTGGTGGTCATAAGCAACATTATCGTATTGTCGACTTTAAGCGTAATAAAGATGGTATTCCAGCAGTTGTTGAACGTTTGGAATATGATCCAAACCGTAGTGCAAATATTGCATTGGTTTTATATAAAGACGGTGAACGTCGTTATATTTTAGCGCCTAAAGGCTTAAAAGCAGGTGATCAGATCCAATCTGGTGTTGATGCATCAATTAAAACAGGTAACTGTTTACCAATGCGCAATATTCCAGTCGGTTCTACCGTGCATAACATTGAAATGAAACCAGGTAAAGGCGGACAACTTGCTCGCTCGGCTGGTAGCTATGTGCAAATCGTTGCACGTGATGGTGCTTATGTAACATTACGTCTACGTTCAGGTGAAATGCGTAAAGTATTATCTGATTGCCGCGCCACTATTGGTGAAGTGGGTAACTCAGAACATATGCTTCGCGTACTAGGTAAAGCGGGTGCAACGCGTTGGCGTGGTGTTCGTCCTACTGTTCGTGGTACAGCAATGAACCCGGTAGACCATCCACATGGTGGTGGTGAAGGTCGTAACTTTGGTAAACATCCTGTGTCTCCATGGGGTCAAAAAGCCAAAGGATTGAAAACGCGTAGCAACAAACGTACTGATAAGTATATTGTTCGCCGTCGCAATAAGAAATAATTAATATAGAGGATTAGCTATGCCACGTTCTCTCAAGAAGGGTCCTTTTATTGACCTACACTTGCTGAAGAAGGTAGAGAAAGCGGTGGAAAGCGGGGACAAGAAACCAATTCGTACTTGGTCCCGTCGTTCAACGATCTTTCCTAACATGATCGGTTTGACCATCGCTGTCCATAATGGTCGTCAGCACGTTCCAGTTTATGTTTCCGATGAAATGGTTGGTCATAAATTGGGTGAATTCGCGCCGACTCGTACTTATCGCGGTCACGCAGCTGATAAGAAAGCTAAGAAGAAATAAGTAGGAGAAAGAGATGGAAACAATTGCAAAGTACCGCCACGCTCGTTCTTCTGCACAAAAAGTTCGCTTAGTTGCAGATCTTGTTCGCGGTAAGAAAGTGTCTCAGGCACTAGATATTTTAACGTACACCAATAAAAAAGCGGCTGTACTTGTTAAAAAAGTATTAGAGTCTGCTATTGCTAATGCAGAGCATAACGATGGTGCTGATATTGATGATCTAAAAGTTGCGAAAATTTTCGTAGACGAAGGTCCAACCATGAAGCGCATTATGCCTCGTGCGAAAGGTCGTGCAGATCGAATTTTGAAGCGTACGAGTCACATCACCGTGATCGTCTCAGATCGCTAGGCTGGAGAATAGCAATGGGTCAAAAAGTAAATCCAAATGGTATCCGATTAGGCATTGTCAAGCCTTGGACATCTACATGGTATTCGGGTACAAAGACATTCGCTGATAATTTAGAAAGTGATTTTAGAGTGCGTGAATTCTTAAATAAAGAATTAGCTCAAGCGTCAATCTCTAAAATTGTGATCGACCGTTCAGCAGAAACTAACGTTCGAATTACTATTCACACCGCTCGTCCAGGGATTGTGATTGGTAAAAAAGGTGAGGACGTTGAAAAATTACGTAATGCCGTAGCTTCTATTGTCAATAAATATAAAGACAAAAAAGAGAAGCGTGATGTTGCGGTACAAATTAATATTGCAGAAGTTCGCAAACCAGAACTTGATGCAAAATTAGTTGCTGACAGCATTACTTCTCAGTTAGAACGCCGTGTTATGTTCCGTCGTGCTATGAAACGTGCGGTACAAAACGCAATGAAAGCGGGTGCTAAAGGTATCAAAGTTGAAGTAAGTGGTCGTTTAGGCGGCGCTGAAATTGCTCGCAGTGAGTGGTACCGTGAAGGTCGTGTGCCTTTACATACCTTACGAGCTGATATCGACTATGGATTGTCTGAAGCATTAACTACCTATGGTATTATTGGTGTTAAAGTGTGGATCTTCAAAGGTGAGATCCTTGGTGGTATGGCTGCCGTTGAACAAGCAGAAAAACAACCTGCTGCTCAACCGAAAAAGCAGCGCAAAGGCCGAAAACAATAAGGAGCGTCGCTGATGTTACAACCAAAGCGTACAAAATTCCGTAAAGTGCACAAGGGCCGCAATCGTGGTCTTGCTGTAAGTACTGATGTTAGTTTCGGTACATTCGGTCTTAAGGCTGTAGGTCGTGGTCGTTTGACTGCGCGCCAGATCGAAGCGGCACGTCGTGCAATGACTCGTGCAGTTAAGCGTCAAGGTAAAATCTGGATTCGAGTTTTCCCTGATAAACCAATTACTGAAAAACCACTTGCAGTGCGTATGGGTAAAGGTAAGGGTAACGTTGAATACTGGGTTGCTCAGATTCAACCAGGTAAAGTCCTTTATGAAATGGACGGTGTACCGGAAGAAGTTGCTCGTGAAGCATTTGCGTTGGCAGCTGCAAAACTGCCAATTAAAACCACCTTTGTGATTAAGACGGTGATGTAAATGAAAGCAAAAGAGCTACGCGAAAAAAGCGTTGAAGAGTTAAATACTGAACTTCTTAATTTATTACGTGAGCAATTTAACTTACGTATGCAATTAACTGGAGGTCAGTTAACACAGACTCATATGTTAAAACAAGTGCGTCGTAATATTGCACGTGTTAAAACGTTATTAACTGAGAAGGCGGGTGCGTAATATGACTACTGAAGTAAAAATTCGTACTCAGCAAGGTCGTGTTATTAGCGACAAAATGGATAAATCTATAACTGTAGCTATTGAACGTAAAGTGAAGCATCCGTTATATGGTAAGTTCATTAAACGTACGACTAAATTGCATGTACATGATGAAAACAACGAGTGTGGTATTGGTGATACTGTAGAAATTAAAGAGTGTCGTCCATTATCAAAAACCAAATCTTGGACTCTTGTTCGAATCGTTGAAAAAGCAGTTATTTAATCTTTTTGATTGAAAACTGTACATAATATAATAAACGGCTTAGTAGCCGTTTATTTTATGCTATCCATTTTATGTGAGTGGTGTTATACTATACGCCCTCACATAAGTGGGTTTTTGGTTGTCTATTCTTATCCATGGTAGTTGAGGTGGATGAAGGTAGATTAGACAATAATTTATTTATACGGAGCATTAAAATGATCCAAGAACAGACTAGGCTAGATGTTGCCGATAACTCTGGCGCACGTAGTGTAATGTGTATCAAGGTTCTCGGTGGCTCGCACCGTCGTTATGCAGCGGTAGGTGATATCATCAAAGTTACCATTAAAGAAGCAATTCCTCGTGGTAAAGTTAAGAAAGGTGATGTGCTTAAAGCTGTTGTAGTGCGCACTAGAAAAGGTGTTCGTCGTCCTGATGGATCTGTCATTCGTTTCGATCGTAATGCTTGTGTTATTTTAAACAATAACAGTGAGCAACCGATTGGTACGCGTATTTTTGGACCGGTCACTCGTGAACTTCGCTCTGAGAAGTTTATGAAGATCATTTCATTAGCACCAGAAGTACTGTAAGGAGCGGGTAATGGCAGCGAAAATCCGTCGAGAAGATGAAGTTATCGTGTTAACCGGTAAAGATAAAGGTAAACGCGGTAAAGTAAAAAGCGTTTTGTCTACAGGTAAAGTGATTGTTGAAGGTATTAATTTGGTGAAAAAACACCAAAAACCAGTACCTGCATTAAATCAAGAAGGTGGAATTGTTGAAAAAGAAGCAGCAATTAATGTTTCTAACGTGGCAATTTTCAACCCAGCTACAGGCAAAGCAGATCGCGTAGGCTTTCGTTTTGAAGACGGTAAAAAAGTCCGTTTTTATAAGTCTACTAATGAATTAATCAATTAAGTAATTTGGAGTGTACGATGGCGAAACTGCATGATTACTACAAAGCACAGGTAGTAAATAAACTGCAAGAACAGTTTGGCTACAAATCTGTCATGCAAGTCCCTCGGATCGAAAAGATCACCTTGAATATGGGTGTGGGTGAAGCAATTACTGATAAGAAATTATTAGATAATGCTGTTGCAGATTTAGCAGCAATCAGTGGTCAAAAACCACTTGTCACTAAAGCACGCAAATCAGTTGCTGGTTTTAAAATCCGTCAAGGGTATCCTATTGGTTGTAAAGTCACTTTACGTGGCGAACGTATGTGGGAATTTTTTGAACGTCTAGTTTATATTGCTCTTCCTCGTACTCGAGATTTCCGCGGTTTAAGCGCAAAATCTTTTGATGGTCGTGGTAACTATAGCATGGGTGTTCGTGAACAAATCGTTTTCCCTGAAATCGATTATGATAAAGTTGATCGTGTTCGTGGTTTAGATATTACTATCACAACGAGTGCACAATCAGATGAAGAAGGCCGAGCTTTATTATCTGCCTTTAACTTCCCATTTCGTAAGTAAGGTAGGGCATAATGGCTAAACAATCAATGATTGAACGCGATAAGAAACGCGTAAAGCTAGCAGAAAAATATTTTGCAAAGCGTCAAGAATTAAAAGCGATTATCTCTGATCTTAATGCATCAGATGAAGATCGTTGGAATGCAGTGCTTAAATTGCAAACGCTTCCTCGTGATTCTAGTCCATCACGTCAACGTCGTCGTTGTCGTCAAACTGGTCGTCCTCATGGCGTCCTTCGTAAGTTTGGTTTAAGCCGTATTAAGGTTCGCGAGTCAGCCATGCGTGGTGAGATTCCTGGTCTTAAAAAGGCAAGTTGGTAATCAGGGGAGTGTTATAGATGAGCATGCAAGATCCTATAGCAGATATGTTGACCCGTATTCGTAATGGTCAATCTGCGAATAAAGTTGCAGTCACCATGCCTTCCTCTAAGCTAAAAGTGGCAATTGCCAATGTGCTAAAAGAAGAAGGTTATATCGGGGACTATAAAGTTGTTGGTGACACTAAGCCAGAATTGGAAATTACTTTGAAATATTTCCAAGGCAAAGCTGTTGTAGAAAGTATTAAACGTGTTAGCCGTCCAGGGTTACGTATTTATAAGCGTAAAGATGAATTGCCAAAAGTTATGGCTGGATTAGGTATCGCAGTTGTTTCTACTTCTAAAGGTGTTATGACTGATCGTGCAGCACGCCAAGCGGGTCTTGGTGGTGAAATTATCTGCTACGTAGCGTAAGGGAGAAAAAAATGTCTCGTGTTGCAAAAGCACCTGTCGTTGTTCCTGCTGGCGTAGAGGTAAAACTCGATGGTCAGGTAATTACGATTAAAGGTAAAAATGGCGAATTATCTCGCACAATAAATAATGCTGTTGTGATTAATCAAGAAGAGGGTCAAATTAAATTTGCTCCTCGCGATGGCTTTGCTGATGCTTGGGCTCAAGCTGGTACGGCTCGTGCATTGATTAATGCGATGGGTATTGGTGTTACTGAAGGTTTTACTAAAAAACTTCAGCTAGTTGGTGTCGGTTATCGTGCACAAGTTAAAGGTAATGCAATTGGTTTATCTCTTGGATATTCACATCCAATTGAACATCAATTACCTGCAGGTGTGTCAGCTGAATGTCCTTCTCAAACTGAAATTGTACTGAAAAGTGCTGATAAACAGTTAATTGGACAAGTGGCTGCAGATATCCGTGCTTATCGTCGTCCTGAACCTTATAAAGGTAAAGGTGTTCGTTACGCAGATGAAGTTGTGCGTACTAAAGAAGCTAAGAAAAAGTAAGGTAACACTATGGATAAGAAATCAGCTCGTATCCGTCGTGCAACTAAAGCGCGTCGCAAGATGCATGAACTACTTGCAACTCGCTTGGTAGTTCACCGCACTCCGCGTCATATTTATGCGCAAATTATCGCACCAAACGGATCAGAAGTACTGGCAGCCGCTTCTACATTAGAAAAAGCTATCAGTGAAAGTTTAAAATACACCGGAAACAAAGATGCAGCAGCGGCGGTTGGTAAAGCAATTGCAGAGCGTGCATTAGCGAAAGATATCAAAGAAGTTTCATTTGATCGTTCAGGTTTCCAATATCATGGTCGAGTTCAGGCGCTAGCAGATGCTGCTCGCGAAGCTGGCCTACAGTTCTAAGGTAGGAGTTAAAGATGTCAAACATCGAAAAACAAGCTGGTGAACTGCAGGAAAAACTAATCGCAGTTAACCGAGTTTCTAAAACCGTAAAAGGTGGTCGTATTTTTAGTTTTTCTGCACTAACAGTTGTTGGTGACGGTAATGGCCGCGTAGGTTTTGGATATGGTAAAGCACGTGAAGTGCCAGCAGCAATTCAAAAAGCAATGGAAAAAGCACGTCGTAATATGATTAATGTTGCTTTAAACAACGATACTTTACAGCATCCAGTTAAAGGTGCTCACACAGGTTCTCGTGTTTATATGCAACCAGCATCAGAAGGTACCGGTATTATCGCTGGTGGTGCGATGCGTGCCGTTTTAGAAGTTGCTGGTGTTCGTAACGTTCTAGCTAAAGCATATGGTTCTACTAACCCAATTAATGTGGTTCGTGCAACTATTGATGGCTTAGAAAATATGAAATCACCAGAAATGGTTGCTGCTAAGCGTGGTAAAACCGTCGAAGAAATTTTGGGGTAATTAACCATGGCAAAAACAATTAAAATTACACAAACCCGTAGTTCTATTGGTCGTCTACCGAAGCATAAAGCAACGTTAGTTGGATTAGGATTACGTCGTATTGGTCATACTGTTGAGCGTGAGGATACTCCTGCAATTCGCGGTATGGTAAACCAAGTTTATTACATGGTTAAAGTTGAGGAGTAATAGTAATGCGTTTAAATACTTTATCTCCTGCTGAAGGTTCAAAGCATGCACCGAAACGCCTAGGCCGAGGAATTGGTTCTGGGTTAGGTAAAACAGGTACTCGTGGTGTTAAAGGTCAAAAATCTCGTTCAGGTGGCGGCGTTCGCCGTGGCTTTGAAGGTGGTCAAATGCCTTTATATCGTCGTTTACCAAAATTTGGTTTTACCTCACGTAAAGCTTTAGTTACAGCTCAAGTTCGTCTTTCTGATTTGATGAAGGTTGAAGGCGATATTGTTGACTTAAATAGCTTAAAAGTTGCAAATGTGATTAATTCACATATCGAATATGCAAAAATCATGTTATCTGGCGAAGTAACTAAACCAGTAACTGTTCGTGGTATTCGAGTAACTAAAGGTGCTAAAGCTGCAATTGAAGCTGCTGGCGGAAAAATTGAGGAATAATTAGAAAGATGGCAAAGCAACCAGGATTAGATTTTCAAAGAGCACGAAGTGGTAGCGGTGAGCTTACAAGACGCTTAATGTTTGTGCTTTTAGCGCTTATTGTTTTTCGTCTAGGTTCTTATGTTCCAGTTCCTGGTATTGATACTAAAGCGTTATCGGACTTACTAGCAAAAGCATCTTCAAATGGTATTGTTGGTATGTTCAATATGTTCTCTGGTGGTGCTTTAAGCCGTGCTTCAATTTTTGCTTTAGGGATAATGCCTTATATTTCTGCATCGATTATAGTGCAGCTATTAACTACAATTAGTCCTAAATTGGCAGAATTGAAGAAAGAAGGTGAATCAGGTCGTAAGAAAATTAGTCAGTATACGCGTTATGGCACATTAGGGTTAGCGATAGTGCAGGCTGTTGGTATTGCGACTGGTTTACCTAATCATCCAGAGTATGGTCATGTAGTGATTAATCCTGGATTTTCTTTCTATTTTATTGCATCGGTTAGCTTAGTTACTGGCACTATGTTTCTTATGTGGCTAGGTGAGCAGATCACAGAGCGAGGCGTAGGCAATGGTATTTCGATCATTATCTTTGCTGGTATTGTGGCTGGTCTTCCTCATGCAATTTATGAAACTATTGAACAAGCTCGTTCTGGTTCACTGCATCCGATTTTACTATTAGTGGTCGCTGCCTTAGTGGTTGGTGTGACTTATTTTGTTGTTTTTGTTGAGCGTGGTCAACGTCGTATTGTTGTTAACTATGCACAGCGACAACAAGGTCGTCGTATTTATGCGGCGCAAAGCACGCATTTACCATTAAAGATTAATATGGCAGGTGTCATTCCTGCAATATTTGCTTCAACAATTGTTATGTTACCATCTATGATGGCTTCTTGGTTCCAAGGAGATGGTGAAGGCTGGAGATATATTATGGTACTTATCTATCAATATTTCTCTCATGATGAACCGTTATATATAATCTTTTTTGTGGCGGCAATTATCTTCTTTTGTTTCTTTTATACAGCATTGGTTTTCAATCCGAGGGAAACAGCAGATCAGCTTAAAAAATCTGGTGCATTTATTCCAGGTATCCGCCCAGGCGAACAAACATCTAAGTATATTGACAAAGTGATGACTCGTTTAACACTAATTGGTGCGATATATATTACTGTTGTTTGTTTGATTCCGATGTTTATGACAAGTGCAATGAAAGTTCCGGTTCAATTTGGTGGAACATCGTTATTAATTGTTGTTGTTGTAATCATGGATTTTATGGCACAAGTACAGACTTTAATGATGCCAAATCGTTATGAGTCAATGTTAAAGAAAGCGAATCTTAAAGGCTACGGTCGATAAGTTAGCCAGAAGTTACGGAGAAAAATATGAAAGTTCGTGCTTCAGTCAAGAAATTATGCAGAAATTGTAAAATCATTAAACGTAATGGCATTGTTCGTGTTATTTGCGTTGAAGGTAAACATAAACAACGTCAAGGTTAATTTATTTAACTAGAAGTTGATTTGCATATTTTACTTGCCAAAGTATAGTAAAGCTGGCTAGAATAGCCAGCTTAGATTTAGTTGTGAATTCACCGTTTGAGTATCCTGAAAACGGGCTTTTCAGTATGGTGAATTTGCTAAACATTAACAATAAAGGAGTGCATAGTGGCCCGTATAGCAGGCATTAACATTCCTGATCAACAACATGCTGTGATTGCTTTACAAGCGATTTATGGTATTGGAGCTACCCGTGCTAAGACAATTTGTTCTGAAGCCGGTATTCCTGAAAATGTTAAGATCAGAGAACTATCTGAAGATCAGATTGAAAAGTTACGTGAACAAGTCGCTAAATTTACCGTTGAAGGTGATTTACGTCGAGAAGTAACTATGAGTATCAAGCGTTTATTAGACCTTGGTTGTTATCGTGGCATGCGTCACCGTCGTGGGCTTCCTGTTCGCGGTCAACGCACAAAGACTAACGCTCGTACCCGTAAGGGACCGCGTAAGCCAATCAAGAAATAATTGAGGTATAATTAAATGGCAAAGACACCTGTTCGTACACGTAAACGTGTAAAAAAGCAAGTTTCTGATGGTATAGCTCATATTCATGCATCATTCAACAATACAATCGTAACTATTACCGATCGTCAAGGTAATGCGTTAGGTTGGGCAACCGCTGGTGGTTCTGGTTTCCGTGGCTCTCGTAAGTCAACACCTTTTGCAGCTCAAGTAGCAGCGGAACGTTGTGCTGAAGCTGTCAAAGATTACGGAATTAAGAATCTGGAAGTTATGGTAAAAGGACCTGGTCCTGGTCGTGAGTCAACAATTCGTGCATTAAATGCTGCGGGCTATCGCATCACTAACATTACTGATGTTACTCCGATTCCTCATAACGGTTGTCGTCCACCAAAGAAACGTCGTGTTTAATTTATTAAACATTGAATGTTTAGGATTATTGGAGAAATAAAATGGCAAGATATTTGGGACCAAAACTCAAATTAAGTCGTCGTGAAGGTACAGATTTATTCCTTAAATCTGGTGTCCGAGCGGTTGACAGTAAATGTAAATTAGAACAAGCTCCTGGGCAACATGGTGCGCGTAAACCGCGTTTATCAGATTATGGTGTTCAGTTACGTGAAAAACAAAAAGTTAGACGTATTTATGGAATTTTAGAACGTCAATTCCGTAATTACTACAAAAGCGCAGCGCGTATTAAAGGCAATACAGGTGAAAACCTACTTGGTCTTTTAGAACGTCGCTTAGATAACGTTGTTTATCGCATGGGATTTGGTGCTACTCGCGCTGAAGCTCGTCAATTAGTTAGTCATAAAGCTGTTCTTGTTAATGGTCGCGTTGTAAATATTGCATCTTACCAAGTTTCACCTGAAGATGTGATTAGTGTTCGCGAAAAGTCAAAAAAACAAGCACGTATTAAAGCCGCTTTAGAGTTAGCTGAACAACGTGAAAAACCAACATGGTTAGAAGTTGATGCTAGCAAAATGGAAGGCGTATTTAAACGCTTACCAGAACGTTCAGATTTATCTGCTGACATCAACGAACATTTGATCGTCGAACTTTACTCTAAGTAAAGTTTAGCACTTAAGAGAGGACATAATGCAGGGTTCTGTAACAGAGTTTTTAAAACCTCACCTAGTTGATGTTGTTCAATACAGCCAAACACACGCCAAAGTGACTTTAGAGCCACTTGAACGTGGTTTTGGTCATACTTTAGGTAATGCACTACGCCGCATTTTATTATCATCTATGCCGGGATATGCAGTAACCGAAGTTGAAATTGACGGTGTTCTGCATGAGTACAGTACTAAAGAAGGCGTTCAAGAAGATGTACTTGATATTTTGCTTAATTTAAAAAAATTAGCAGTGCGTGTACATACTAAAGATGATGTTATGCTGACGTTAAATAAATCAGGTATTGGTGCAGTAACCGCATCTGATATCACTCACGATGGTGATGTTGAAATTGTTAATCCTGATTTAGTAATTTGTCATCTTACTGATGCCAATGCTTCAATTAGTATGCGTATTCGTGTACAACGAGGACGTGGTTATGTCCCTGCTTCTGCTCGCGTTAAGTCAGAAGATGAAGAACGACCAATAGGTCGTTTGTTAGTTGATGCATGTTATAGCCCTGTAGAGCGTATCGCATATTCTGTTGATGCTGCTCGTGTGGAACAACGTACGGATTTAGATAAGCTTGTTATCGATATGGAAACAAATGGGACTATCGATCCTGAGGAATCTATTCGTCGTGCATCAACTATTTTGGCTGAACAACTTGAAGCTTTCGTTGATTTACGTGATGTGCGTCAACCAGAAGTGAAAGAAGATAAACCGGAATTTGATCCAGTTCTCTTACGTCCAGTAGATGATTTGGAATTAACTGTTCGGTCTGCTAATTGCTTAAAAGCAGAAGCAGTTCATTATATTGGTGATTTAGTGCAACGTACTGAAGTTGAGTTACTTAAAACTCCTAATCTTGGTAAGAAATCGCTTACTGAAATTAAGGATGTGCTCGCCTCTCGTGGTTTATCTTTAGGCATGCGTCTTGAGAATTGGCCACCAGCAAGTATTGTTGAAGACTAAGATAAAATTTATATAAGAAGGATAAAGTTATGCGCCATCGTAAAAGTGGTCGTCAACTGAACCGAAATAGCAGCCATCGTCAAGCAATGTTTCGTAACATGACAAGTTCACTTGTTGAACATGAAATCATCAAAACTACATTGCCTAAAGCAAAAGAGTTGCGTCGTGTTGTTGAACCGTTAATTACGCTAGCCAAAAGCGATAGCGTAGCTAATCGCCGTCTGGCTTTTGCTCGTATCCGTGATAAAGATACAGTGAAGAAATTATTTTCAGATTTAGGCCCACGTTTTGCTACCCGTCCTGGTGGTTATGTACGTATTTTAAAATGTGGTTTCCGTGATGGAGATAATGCTCCAATGGCTTATATCGAATTAGTTGATCGCCCTGCAGTAGAAGCAGAAGCAACAGCTGAATAATTATTAAATCATTGCGTATTAAAACCGGCTATATGCCGGTTTTTTATTTTCTCATTTACACTTATTGTAATTATATTTTAAATTATAAAGTGCCAACCTTATTTAAAGTTAGTTGTCAGTTAAATGATGCTAAAGAATTATCAACTAACTAAGGCAGGTGAATAACAATTATCGATGTAAGTGTAGTTAGCTAATAATGAGGTGGTGGTGTTTCTTCCGATAAGTTGGCAATATTCGATGATTGTGTTGCTTGTAGCTTTTGGGATAATAAAGTCAATTGCTCTTTTAATTTGCTGATATCTGCTTGAAGGGTTGTTACCATACGGTTTAATTCCTCAATGGTAACTTCTTGAAAAGCAACTTTAGTTTCAAGTAATTCTAGTTGTTGATTCATAAAAACAGGCTTATGTATGCATATAATATATATGCTATATTGTAAGTAAAAATGGCTATCAAATCCATCCCCGTTCGGCAAAAGAGACATATTCGCCTTTACCAATTACAAGGTGATCAATAATACGAATATCAATCAAGTTACAAACTTGATCTATTTTTACTGTTAGCGCACGGTCAGCTTGGCTTGGTTCAGCTATGCCTGAAGGGTGATTGTGTGCCAAAATTAATGCAGCGGCATTATATTGTAATGCTCGTTTAGCGATTTCTCGTGGGTGAACTTCTACACAATTATAGGTACCGATAAACATTTCTTCTGATGAAATAACATGATTTTGGTTATCTAGAAAAATCACCATAAAAACCTCACGTTCTTTATCTGCCAAGCGGCTAGCTAAATAATGGTGGGTTAGTGCTGGTGAAGTCAGTGAGTTTTCATTGGATATTTTAACTTTTAGATATCGATGTGACAACTCGACAACAGCTTTTAGTTGGGTGTATTTCGCTGTGCCTAACCCCTGCTTTTTGCAAAAATCACTATGGCTTGCATTAATTAAATTATAAAAAGAACCAAACTCATTTAACAATTTTTGTGATAGTTCTAAAACAGGTAAGCCTTTGGTGCCTGTTCGTAAAAAAAGTGCAAGTAATTCTGCATCACTGAGAGTTTCAACGCCAAATTTTAACAGCTTTTCCCGTGGCATCAACGAAGCTGGTTGTGAAGACATAATGCTAAATTCCAATAATAGCAAAATCTAGATTATTAACGGAGAAATTAACAGTACAAAACAGTGTTATAAAATATTGGGATTTATTTCACAAATTATTAAGTAATATTTTGGCTATCTGGCAAATAAAAAGCGCTATATAGCGCTTTTATCATTACATCCTAAACGACGACAACTTAGTGGCAACCGCAACCGCCATGGCCTCCGCCACAACAACCACTATCATCATCTTCATGGTCATGGCCACCACAACCGCAACCACCATGATCATGCCCATGCTCACCATGAATATGACCGTGGGCTATTTCTTCTTCTGTGGCTTCACGAATAGCTAATACTTCAACGTTAAATTTTAGATCTTGTCCCGCTAGCATATGATTACCATCAATCGTGATATTATCACCATCGATAGCGGTAATTTCAACTGGTAAAGAACCATGCTCAGTATCAGCAAAAAAGCGCATACCAACTTCTAATTCATCAACACCGACAAACACATCACGAGGAACATTTTGCACAAGTGCATCATTAAAATCACCATATGCATTAATTATCTCAACTTCAAATTTATCACCAACTTGATGACTTTCTAGGGCTTTTTCAAGATCTTGTAATAAGTTTCCTGCGCCATGCAAATACTCAAGCGGAGCAGTTGCTGTTGCTTCATCAACAAGAACGCCATCTTTCGTTCTAACTTGGTATGCTATACTTACTACTGTGTTTTTTGCTATTTTCATTTTATCTCCAACGGGCTATAACGAGCAAATAAGCTATAGATTTTAGCTGAAAAAAGATTATCTGTATGCTATTTTCTTATTTTTATAAAAAGTTTTTAGTTAAGAAAGATATGAAGAGGGATTAGGAAATAAGTTAATGCCAGTTTGCGAACGAAGTAGAAGACTTTTTTGTTGTAAACAAGTTGTAGAAAAATTTCGTATTTTAGTATAAAAAGCCACTGCTTTGGAATGTTTACAATTCTTTGCAAAAAATCTCATTACAAAAGAATTAATTTATTTTATTATGCATTATCGCTAATATAATAGCATCTTTTTTATTTCTAGGCTTCAATTTAATTACTCGTATTGTATAAGATATTCTATTGAATAATTATTAAAAATAAGAAAATAACTATAAGGAGTTGTAGATATATGATAAAACGTGGTTCTAAGTCGGGCATCGGCCTAACTATTGATAATCAGCACTCTGTACTTGATGCAAGCTTCTCGTATCTAGTTTTTTTTCCTTTCAGTTTTGGCTTCTTCTCATTTAAACCTGATTTTATAACCAAAATAACGTTACTTAAAGCTCGCTTAAAGCCCAAACTAATTAAAATAAGTTTGGTTTTATTATCTCAATTTGCAATAGTAAGTTCATCTCATGCTATATTAACCGCTACCACAATTAGCGTTATTACAGGTAATGCGCCAGAGGTCATAGCGTTATCTAGTGCAGATAAGCAAGGTTTTACGGTTAACGGCATTTTTTATAGTGAAGCAAATGGTAATATAAAAACGGATGAAATTAAGGAATTTGACGGCAATTTAACGTTTAATGACTTTATGATTTCAAAATATGATTCCGAGAATTTGGATAAAGTGAATAATTATCGTGATATTGATGGCGATAATGCCGACCAAAGCGCTCCGTTTAAATTAGAAACGACCCATTATTGGTGGTACGACAATACAGGAAAACGGATAGAGGGCGATGATAGGACAAAAATCATAGGCTGTGGTAGTGGTTATGCAATGCCATTAAAACTAATAATTAAAACCAATGTTAAAGCATATTCGGCGTATGGGATACCAAAAGAAAGTAAATCTATTACATTAGCCAAAACCTACCAAATAGCGGCTAGAACACAGATTTGCTATGCAAAACCGAATGACATTATAGCTCATCCTAAAGAGCAATGGATTAGTTATAATAGCGATGGTAGTTCAGAAGTTTGGCATGATAAGAATCGTATAAAGCGCCATTCTATTCATGGTGGTGGTTTTACCAATGATTATGTACCAGATTATGGTTTTAAAGCTAAACCTACAATTTCGTCAAAAACATTCCCTACTACAGGCTTTCCTGGAGCTAAATTCCAATTAGTGATGACGGGTTCACAGAGCGATTATCGCTATAAAATACTTAATAATTCTGGCGAAAGAGTTTTGATTGATGATAATGGAATGGTTTTATTAAAAAATAAACCAACAGGAAATATTACTATACGAGTAACCTTGAAAAGAGATTCAACTGTTTATCATGATTATACGTTTAACCCAACATCTGTTTGGTTGGTTCCTCAAGCGGATGATTATATGAATTGGGAAGTAGCAAAGCAACGGTGTGGTGGAGTACAAAATATTCCCTCTTTGTCAATGTTTACTAATTCACCACAAAATAATATTGTTTTAAATACTGATTGGCGGTTCATCGCAAATACATTTACTAGAGCTATTGGAGGGGGTGTGTTTGCAGAATGGGGGTATTCTGATATAGCTAGTTATCCTGATTCTCAATGGGGTAGCTTTCAGCCGGCTAAAGATGGTAAAGCATATTATTGGTCATCAAATATTCATACCTCTAACGCTAATATGTTTGTTGGTGATGCTCGAGCAGGAAATGTAAATGCTTACGATATGAAACATAATCACCTGGTTGCGTGTAGAGGATAAATGATCAATGAATCAATAGATGATTTAGGATCGTAATGGTATTTTATTTAGTGAATGAGAATATATACTTCACTAAGCTTATATTGATCCTAATTGGGTCAATAGGGATAATGATAGATATTGGACTCAGTTAAACCATTTTGGAAAAAAACAACCTTTCATCATATTGATGCAGGTACTAGTTTAATTGGTCCTGATTGTGAGGATGATTATGGATGCCCAAATTTTTTATTTCGTCTGTAATTTCAAGGTATTATTGGTTAAACTTATTGATTAAAACTATTATTGAGTAATGGTTAATACCTATAATAAATTGAATTTACTCAATAGAATATCAAGGTGAGTTGTTATTTTGTAAAAGTGTACTTTTATGCATTTATCGCAAATCAACCTATATTTTGACACTAGTTCGTGTTGGAGCGCTAATTAAAATTAGCGCTTCATTTTAAAAGTTAATATAAATTAATGTGTTGTCATATGTGTCTTTGACACTTAATTTGCTAAGTGAGCGCCAGTAAAAATTGGTGTGGTCATTTAGATCTATCAGTTTGTTAGCGGTTTTCGTCTGTTGGGTTATGATAAGTTTTTTCACGATGCAATGGTGTAAAGAGCATCACGAACAAGGCTACCTAATTCTCAGCTAACACTCAGTACATAATAACTAATTAACAACGTGGTAATTATTCAGTAGCAGAAGATCTTGCTTTTTATGGAGGGTTGAAAACAAAGCTTAACAGAGAGAATTGTATAATTACTTATTTTATCTTTTAGCACATAAATAAAAAATCCATTTCTATTGTAAATTAAAATAACCGAATAAAACAGCATTAAAGAAAAATGATTATTGATATAGGGAGCAATATTTTGGTTGATAATCTATTTTTTATACTGGTAGCCCAGTTGTTTTTTCATGATTAATAATATTCTCCCACAATTGTGGGAGAATATTTTATGTTAAATTATTTAAGCTCTAACTCATTCATTGCAGCAATACTAAACCCACCATCAACATGGATGACTTCGCCAGTAATGCCAGATGCTAGATTTGAGCATAAAAACGCAGCCGAATTGCCCACATCTTCGGTAGTAACTGTGCGACGAATTGGCGTGACTGATTCACAATGAGATAACATTTTCTTGAAGTCTTTAATGCCAGATGCTGCAAGCGTACGAATTGGTCCTGCTGAAATGGCATTAACGCGCACACCTTCTGGTCCCATGGCATTTGCCATATAACGAACATTGGCTTCTAATGATGCCTTAGCTAGGCCCATTACGTTATAGTTAGGAATCGCACGTTCAGCACCTAGATAAGAAAGAGTGACTAAAGCTGAATTTGGATTTAACATCGATCGGCATGCTTTTGCCATCGCAACAAAACTATAAGAGCTGATGTCATGTGCAATAGCAAACCCTTCACGAGTTACTGCGTTAACATAATCGCCATCTAATTGATCGCCAGGTGCAAAAGCAATAGCATGGACAAATCCGTCAAATTTATCCCAAGTTTTTGCAAGTTCTGCAAATAGTTCAGTGATGCTATCATCGTGAGCGACATCGCAAGGTAAAACGATTTTAGAACCAAAATCAGCAGCGAATTCTTCAACACGTGTTTTTAATTTATCATTTTGATAAGTAAAAGCTAATTCAGCTCCTTCACGATGCATCGCTTGTGCAATACCATAAGCAATAGAACGATTACTTGCAACACCAGTAACCAGTATGCGCTTACCTGCTAAAAATCCCATAAATTATTCCTCTAATGTTTCTACTTTAATAGATTAGGATAGTGACGATTATATGTTGATAACGGCAATTGCGCCACAATAAATTTATGTTTCGCAACTTGTTGTTATTTTATCTTGTGTTACTGTGAGTTGTTTATGTGCTTAGCCATTGACTATAATAGCTAACTATTAATTTGTTTTAAGGATGATGCAATTTGAAAAACTTAGTTAATTATAAAATGTTGCCAATTTGGGATGCGCAAAACTTACCGCCATCATTTAGCGAAAAGCACAATACCCAAGCGGGCACTTGGGCAAAATTACATATTATTGCTGGTAGTTTGGATTTTGAAATGCTAACTGAGCAAGGCGAGGTCATAAGTCGACATCACTATGATATTGAGCATCAACCACCATTTGTATTGCCTCAGCAGTGGCACCGTATTGCCAAGGTGTCAAATGACCTACAATGCCAACTCGCTTTTTATTGTCAACCCGAGGATTACACGCATAAAAAGTACCAAATGACTAAGACGCATTCTGAAGTCGTGTCAGCGTGCCAATTTATTCCTAGGGGGCGGGTGTTAGATCTTGGCTGTGGATCTGGTCGTAATTCGCTTTATCTTCAGCGGTTAGGCTTTGATGTAGAGGCGGTAGATAAATCTCAATCAAGTATTGAGAATCTACAACAAATTATTACAAACGAAAATTTGCCACGTATAAATGCTACGATTTATGATATTAACCAAGCAAATTTAAAAGGTGAATATGATCTAATTATCTCAACTGTTGTGATGATGTTTTTACAACCCGATAAAATCCCAGATATTATTCATAATATGCAACAAGTTACCCAATATGGCGGTTATAATTTAATTGTTTGCGCAATGTCAACGGATGATTACCCATGTTCTATCGGATTTTCATTCACATTTAAAAAACAAGAATTATTAAATTATTATCAAGATTGGGAGATCATAAAATATAATGAAGATATTGGTCAATTGCATAAAACAGATATTCATGGTAACCGAATAAAATTAAGGTTTGCTACACTTTTGGCGAGAAAACGATAAATATTACAGGATGAAATCCTGTAATATTAGCGCTTAGATTGTGAGTCTATGCATTGTTAATCCATGCTTAGTTGTTCACCAACAACAAACCATGTTTTACGAGAATTTAATAAATCTTGTGCTGACATCGGCTTTTTACCCGCAGGTTGTAGAAGTGTTATATTCAATGCATTTTGGCTAGTTGCAATACAAATACCATTTTTATCTGCTTTTAAAATAGTGCCTGCGGGTTGTTCTGTGTCAATTTCAACAACAGCGGCTTGCCATACCTTAATCGGCTCACCATTAATGTCAAAATAGCTAACTGGCCATGGGTTAAAAGCGCGAATACAACGTTCAAGTTGCTTAGCAGGTAAACTCCAATCAAGTTTTGCCTCCTGTTTTGAAAGTTTTTCGGCATAGGTTGCTTGTGATGAATCTTGCCTTTCTGGTTGGATTCTTCCTTCGCCGATTAAGGCTAATGTATCAAGTAGCGCTTGTGGTCCTAATTGGGCTAGTTTTTCATACAGTGATGCGCTGGTGTCGGTATGCTCAATTGGGCAAGAAAGTTTATATAACATATCACCCGTATCAAGCCCTGCGTCCATCTGCATGATAGTAACACCTGTAACTTGATCGCCAGCCCAGCAAGCACGTTGAATAGGTGCTGCACCACGCCAACGTGGTAGTAATGAACCATGCACATTCAAACAGCCTAATTTAGGCATATCAAGTACAGATTGTGGTAAAATCAGCCCGTAAGCAACAACAATCATAATATCAGCATTTAATTTTTCAATAATTTTTTGATTTTCTTCATTTTTAAGCGTTACTGGTTGATAAACAGTAATATCATGCTCAACAGCCAATTGCTTAACAGGGCTTGCTGTTAACTTATTACCACGACCAGCTGGTCGGTCGGGTTGAGTAAAAACAGCAATCACATTATGATGAGACTCAATTAGCGCCTTTAGATGAGTCGCGGCAAAATCAGGTGTGCCAGCAAAAATAATATTTAATGGTTTAGTTATATGTGGCATTAGCGTTATATCCATAATTAAAAGATAATAGAAATTATACCCCAAATTTTAGCAAGAATCTTTAATCAGCAAGGAGTGATATTTATTTGTATGCTTTCGGGTGTGCTAGGCTTGCTCCGTTGGTGGTTTATTCTGATGCCAAATAACAACTGTCCACAGCCGATTGGGGGGGTTAAAAATGGGGATATTTGGCGCTTAAAAATCATTCAGAAAACCCATTGATTTTATTGAAGTTTTTATTTTGATTTTTTTATGAAAAAATAACCGTTTTTTCCCCCTAAAGGCTAATACCGTGCTTATACGTGTCAGAATGTGCTACCGACGGTATGAGGTTAGCACGCCAAACAAGGATGTTTAGCGATGCTATTTTATTGGGAATAATTTTGTTATAAACAAATTAATAAACAATTATTTATTTTTAAAATGGCAAGAATATTGGCACTAGTGCAATATCAACTGCCATCACCAAAAACGTTAATGGCACGCCAATTTTGACAAAATCTCCAAAGCTATAGCCACCAGGTGCTACTACCATGGTTTTAATTGGTGAAGACACTGGCGTAATAAATGACGCTGATGTGGCAATGGCTACCGTCATAGCAAATGGGTACGGCGAATAGCCAAATTTTAATGCTAAATCAATAGCAATTGGTGCAATTAAAATGGCTGTTGCGGTATTGGATATAAATAAGCCAATTGTTGAGCATAATAAAAAAATAAATGTTAGTACCATATAGGGACCAAAATGGCGCAGGTGGATTTCGAGCCATGCGGATATAAGTGATATCCCTCCTGTTTTATTGAGAGCTAGTGCAAAGGGCATCATACCAATGATTAAAATTAATGTTGGCCAGTGGATTGATCGGTAAGCGCTGGCCATGTCAATGCACCGTGTTGCACCCATTAATAAGCAGGCAATGAGTGCAGCTACGACATTTGGTACAATACCTGTAACCATGAATAGAATCATTATGGCTAAATTAATTAATGCTGCATATGCCTGTGAACTTGCTGGTGCGACATCATCAATATCTGATGGGTAATCTAATACAACAAAATCGCTTGTTCGTGTTTGTAGTTTTTGGATCGATCCCCAGTCACCACACACTAATAATGTATCGCTCATTTCTAGGCGCTCTTGGAATAAGTTGTTGGTTTCAACAGGGGCATGATTGCGCCAGATGCCAATGACAGTTAGGAAATATTTTCCCCTAAAATTAATTTCATTGAGTGTTTTACCACATAATGTTGATTCTGGTAAGAGTGCAACTTCAGCCATGCCGACTTCTTTAACTTGTTCTGAAAAATATTCGCCACGTAATACTTTCGGTTCAAGGTGATTGGTGGTTAAAAAAGTGCGGTAGTCGGCTTCAGAATGCGACATGTCAAGTAATAGAATGTCATTTTCACGAAATTCAGTTGATCCATTAACGGGGATTAGTACTTTTTGAAATTTTCGCCAGCGCTCAATACCAATCACATTTACGCCGTGTTCACTACGTAGATGTAAACCATCGATAGTGCGCCCCACAAAAGGTGAGCCAGCAAGTATCTGTGCTCGGTGTGCACGACCAATTAATTTATAGTCTCGAATTAAATCGGTTATTTTTCGCCTTTGTGGCTGGGTATTGGTGGGGGAGGCTTGTTCCGCTGAGAGTAACCAATTTCGAGTTAATACACAGTAAATGATCCCAACTGCTAAAACACCTAAACCAATTGGTGTAATTGAAAAAAAACCAAATTCAGTTAGTTTAAAGTGGCTCAGTTCACTGTTGACAACTAGGTTGGGGGCTGTGGCCACTAAAGTCATCATGCCACTAATTAAAGCAGCAATACAAAGTGGCATCATTAATTTTTTTACATGAATGCCAGTGTGATTAGCAATGCTGATAGCAACAGGGATGAAAATAGCAACAACGCCTGTTGAGCTCATTACTGAGCCGAGCAAGGCAACGCCTAACATGATATAGATAATAATACGGATATCGTTTTTGCCTGCTATTTTAAGAATATACTCGCTCATTTTGTATGAGATACCTGTTCTTACAAGGCTTTCTCCAATTATAAATAATAATGCAATTAGGATTATGTTGGGATCACTAAAGCCTGCTAATGCTTCTGATGGCGTGAGTACGCCAGTGATGGTAATGGCTGTAATTGTCAGTAATGCAATAATGTCCATTCTTAATTTGCTCAATGAGAATAGCATAATTGCAATAAACAATAATAAGCAGACAGTAATCAGTGGCGAATATTGGGAAAAAGAGCTCGGTAAAAAGGCTGTAATCGATGACATTAAATTATGTCCAGATGGCGATTGTTCCACGGAATATCACTCTATTGTTTCGAGAAGATTTTCGACATAATACCTTGGTTTATTGCAATAGGGAATATCTTCACACAAAGTTTGTTATGCAATAAGCAGATAAGCGTTCTGTTCATTGCTTGTTTTTTAGCATTTCTTGCTGTTTATTTTAAAGGCTATTCGCGTTATTTCAAAGTGGGTGTAATTTATACGGATGAGGTAAGTCATTGAGCGAACTTTTGAGGAGAGAGTATGTCATCAAAAAAAACAGTAGCACAAATTATAGTTGATATTTTAGCTGAGGCGGGTGTTAAACATTGCTATGGTATTGTGGGTGATACGTTAAATCACATCACCTCAGCCATTAAAAGAAGTGATATTCAGTGGGTGCATGTTCGTCATGAAGAAGTTGGTGCTTTTGCTGCAGGAGCTGAAGCTTATTTGACCGATCAAATCACTGCTTGTGCTGGCTCTTGTGGGCCAGGCAGTTTGCATTTTATTAATGGTATTTATGAAGCACAACGCAATCGAGTTCCTGTTATTTTGTTAGCAAGCCAGCTTGTTACTTCACAGCAAGGAACAGATTTCCCACAAGAAGTTGATTTTGAAACGTTATATAAAAATTGTTCTGTATTTTGCCGGCAAATCAATGATCCTACTCAAGTAAGAGAAATCACTACAGCAGCCATTCAAACAGCAATTAACCAACGAGGCGTAGCCGTTTTAGTTATTCCGTATAATGTGAGTTTAGAGAAAGTGGAGGATAATAGCCACCGTAAAATTTATCATCCTCACCCTATTATTCGTCCATCAGATCAAGAACTTAGCAAAATTGCCAGTATGCTAAATAAAAATAATAAAGTGACTATTTTTGCAGGTCAAGGTGTCTATGAAGCTCATGATGAGCTCATTGCTTTAGCTCATAAATTAAAATCGCCTATTGTACATACTTCGAGAGCTAAAGATTTTGTTGAATATGATAACCCTTACAATGTTGGCATGACAGGAATGTTTGGCGTTGAGTCAGGAACCACCGCAATAAAAGAGTGTGATGTACTTTTAATGTTAGGTGCTGATTTTGCATGGTCACAATTCTACCCAGATAAGGCTGCTATTATTCAAGTTGATATTGATGCAACTCACCTTGGACGGCGGCATCCTGTTGATATCGGTGTAGTTGGGAGTTGTAAACCGACTTTGGCAACACTGCTACCTTTAGTTGATGAGAAACAAGATGATGAGTTTTTAGGGTTATGCCAAAAATTGTACACCAAATCAATGAAAAAATTGAATAAAAAAACGATTCCTTCTCGCTCAACCATTCATCCTCAATATTTAACTGAACTTATTGATAAATATGCAACTGATGATGCTGTACTTTGCGCTGATGTCGGTTCGGCAATGGTTTGGGCTTGTCGCCATTTTAATACCAATGGCAAAAGACGCACCGTAATCAGTTTAAAACATGGCACAATGGCTAATGCGATGCCACAAGCTTTAGGGGTACAAAAAGCATTTCCAAATCGGCAAGTGATCTCCTTGTCAGGCGATGGCGGTATAAGTATGTTGCTGGGCGATTTATTAACCACAATTCAAGAACAGTTACCTATAAAAATTATTGTACTAAATAATAGCTCGCTTAACTTTGTTGAATTAGAGCAAAAATCGGAAGGGTTAGTTGATCACTATACTGACTTACAAAATCCTGATTTTGCAAAACTTGCTGATTCAATTGGCCTTTTTTCTATCAGGGTGGATGATTCTGATTTACTTGAGTCTGCTGTGCAATCATTTTTAGCTCACTCTGGTCCAGCGTTATTAGATGTTAAAACCAGTGCTAATGAACTTGTTATGCCCCCTGAAATCCACGCATCGCAAGTAATGGGAATGGCACTTTATGGTGTCAAAGCCTCATTACATGGAAAAATGGGGGACGTGGTAAATTTATTGGTAGATAATTTTATTAAGAAATAATTTATTTATACCGATAAATTTATTTATAAAGAAGTTTCAGCTAATACCTAATTTTTAGTCTATTTTCTTAAGATTTCTGCCACTGTATGTGGCAGATTAAGCATATTAAAAGCTAACCGCACCTTCTTCTGCGGTAGTTAAATTTTCTCTGATAATGGTAAATAGTTCTCTTCCATAACCAAGATGCGAATCGGTTAATTCGAAAGGATAAGGTGTACGTTTAGCTAATTCAGCTTCGTCAACTAATAGAGTTATTTCACCTGTTTGCCCATTTACACGGATCATGTCGCCATTTTGTACTTTACTAAGTAAACCGCCATCATAAGCTTCAGGGGTAACATGGATCGCTGCTAGAACTTTTCCTGATGCGCCCGATAATCGACCGTCAGTTAATAATGCAACTTTGTAACCTTTATCTTGTAGCACACCTAGCGGTGTTATCAATTTGTGCAATTCTGGCATACCAATAGCTTTGGGTCCTTGATAACGTACAACAACCACACAGTCTTTATCTAACTTACCGGCCTTATATTCAGCATCTAAATCATATTGGCTATTAAAAATGGCCGCAGGTGCTTCAATAATTTGATGTTCAGGCGCAACTGCTGATGTTTTCATTATTGCACGGCCAAGATTGCCAGACATCACTTTTAATCCGCCATGTGAATTAAACGGTTTTTGGATTGAGGCAATCACGCTATCATCTAATGATTTTGTTGGGCCGTTGCGAAAAATGAGTTGACCATTTTCTAAAATCGGCTCTTGGGTATAACGGCTAAGTCCATGTCCTACCACGGTTTGTACATCTTCGTGTAATAAACCTCCTGCCAATAATTCGCGAACCAATAAAGATGTGCCTCCAGCAGCTTGAAAATAGTTGATATCAGCAGGTCCATTTGGGTAAATTCGACAAATTAAGGGGACTACGGTGGATAGATCTGAAATATCATCCCAGTTAATGATAATTCCCGCAGCTTTAGCCATGGCTACAATATGCATAGTTAAATTGGTTGATCCCCCAGTGGCAAGTAATGCCACTAAGCCATTAATAATGACTTTTTCGTCAACCATTTTACCAACGGGCATATAATTACCCGATTGGTTCGTTAAGCGAGTGATCTGTTTAGCCGCAGCATTGGTTAACTCAAAACGCAATGCTGTTTCAGGATGAACAAATGCCGCGCCAGGTAAATGTAACCCCATTAATTCCATTACCATTTGGTTGCTATTGGCTGTACCATAAAAGGTGCAAGTGCCACTAGTATGGTAAGAGGCTGATTCGGACTCAAGCAAATCTTCACTCGAAGCTTTGCCTTCCGAATAAAGTTGGCGGATACGCACTTTTTCTTTATTTGATAGCCCTGATGGCATTGGCCCTGCAGGAACAAAAATGGCAGGTAAATGCCCAAAAGTTAATGCACCAATTAATAAGCCAGGCACGATTTTATCGCAAACACCAAGGTATAGTGCGCCATCAAACATATTATGTGAAAGCCCAATTGCTACCGACATGGCTATGATATCACGACTCATTAATGATAATTCCATTCCAGGTTCACCTTGAGTTACCCCGTCGCACATGGCCGGCACACCGCCAGCCATTTGACCAACAGCGCCAACTTCGTGAAGTACTTTGCGGATTTGCTCAGGATAATCTTCGTAAGGCTTGTGCGCTGAAAGCATATCATTGTAGGAATTAATAATGCCAATATTACTTTTTAAGATGTTTTTTAGATCGTTTTTATCATCAATACAACAAGCCGCAAAACCATGGGCTAAATTGCTGCATGGTAAACTAGAACGGGTGACTTTTTTGCTCATCGCGTGTTCTATTTTTTGTAAATAAGCTTGGCGAGTCGCTTTAGAACGCTCAATAATACGTTGAGTTACAGCTTGAATGATGCGATTCACATTAACCTCTTAAATTATCATTGTTATCTTTCTAATTTTATTTATATTATTCATAATTACATATTGAACGTATGACTTGCTCTGTATCATTGACAACATCAGTTAATGGTTGCTCAATGTTAACCGTATAGACATCTTTTTCATGAATCGTTGGCTCTTCTAGCGTGTCAAATTGTGATTGTAGCATTTCGCTTTTTTGGTAATGGCCTTTACGTTTAGCTAATCGCTTAGCAATGACGTCATAGCTTCCTTTTAGATAAATAAAGTGAATGTTTTTATTTTCACCACGAATAATATCTCGGTATTTTCGTTTTAACGCTGAGCAGATAATAATTGAAACATCATTAACATTGCGCATTGCAAATGCGGCATTGCTAATTAGGTTAAGCCAAGGCATTCGATCTTCATCGTTTAATGGTGTGCCATTTTGCATTTTTAAAATATTGGCTTTAGGGTGCAAAAAATCGCCATCTAAAAAAGACGCATCAAGGTTATAAGCTACTTGCTTGGCAACCGCTGATTTACCACAACCTGACACACCCATTAATACAAAAATTGGTTTATCTTGTGTTGTCATAGTAAACTCTTCCACCTATTTTGTTACTGGTAACATGTTACAAATTAAGATTTTTTTTGCAATTTAAAAAAGTTTATTTTGTGATCTGGATCGATTTTTTCTTTTTATTTTTAAATAGATAGATCTTTTGCTGTTTCAGAGGCTATCAAATAATATGTATGACAATCTAGGATTGATTGTTTAGTCAAAATTAAAAGAAACTTAATTAAAAGAAACTAAGATAAATATCTCTGTTAAATCGCCTTGCCGTTAATCGAGCTGCAAAATTCAAAACAATGGGGGGTTTTACTTATTTTTTGTAAAAAATATTCAGGATACTATACCATTTTACCGGTGGAGATAATGTATTACATCAACTTCAAATTAACAACTTATAGCGAGCAAGGAAAGTAATTGCACAATGGCTAACCATTTATTACATCCTAAAGTGGTTGTGCTTATTTAGACTTGAGATACACCAGTAACTCCTCTTTTTATACTTAACCATCTATTTGTCTGAATCTTTTTGGTAAAATCAATGTTTTAAATAGCCACGCCGTTCACTTTCTTTTATAATGTTGTTCTATTTTTACCTATGTTTAGCTTAAAAAGAGTAATTAGCATGAAAATTTTAGCTGGTTCTTCTGCTTTATCTGCATTTCGTATAAGTAAAATCCTATCTGTTTGCCGTGAAAAATCCATCCCCGTTATTAATATTGACGCGCAATATATTCATTTTATTGATCTGTTTAAAGATTTAACGAGTGATGACCAGTTGACGCTTGATAAGTTATTGCAATATGGTCCTAAATCAACGCAAGTAAATGGTGAGCATAAAACCCAAAGACAACTCTTTTTAGTGACGCCTCGTGCCGGAACGATTTCGCCTTGGTCATCAAAAGCAACCGATATCGCGCATAATTGTGGGTTAACGCAGGTTCATCGAATTGAGCGGGGTATTGCGTATTATGTTGAAATGAGTAGCCCTTTTACTCAAGTACAGCAAGTCGCTTTTGAAAGCTTAATTCATGATCGCATGATGGAAACGGTATTTACGGATTTTGCTCAAGCAGAAAAATTATTTAAAGCCGATAAACCAGCACCAGTAACCGTAATTGACTTATTAGGACAGGGTCACCAAGCATTAGAGGAAGCTAATTTAAAATTAGGACTGGCTTTAGCGCCAGATGAAATTGATTATTTGGTTGAGAATTTCCAAAAATTAAACCGTAATCCAACGGATATTGAACTTTATATGTTTGCTCAAGCAAACTCTGAACATTGTCGTCATAAGATTTTTAATGCTGACTGGATTATTGATGGTGTGAAGCAACCCAAATCATTGTTTAAGATGATAAAGAATACTTTTGAACATACGCCAGATTATGTGTCATCCGCTTATAAAGATAATGCCGCGGTTATGGACGGATCTAAAGTCGGGCGTTTTTTTGCTGATAATGACAATCAAACTTATCGATATCATCAAGAATTTGCTGATATTTTAATGAAAGTTGAAACGCATAATCACCCAACAGCCATATCTCCTTGGCCAGGAGCTGCAACGGGAAGTGGTGGCGAAATTCGTGATGAAGGGGCAACGGGAAGAGGTGCTAAGCCCAAAGCAGGATTAGTCGGATTTTCCGTTTCTAACTTACGCATTCCTCATTTTGAACAGCCTTGGGAACAAGATTTTGGTAAGCCTGATCGTATTGTTAGCGCGTTTGATATTATGATGGAAGGTCCGCTTGGTGGCGCTGCTTTCAATAATGAATTTGGGCGACCAGCTCTATTAGGGTATTTTCGTACCTATGAAGAAAAGGTTAATAGCCATAATGGTGAAGAGCTTCGCGGTTATCATAAGCCTATTATGCTAGCAGGCGGTATTGGTAATATTCGCCATGAACATATTCAAAAAGGTGAGTTTCCAGCAGGCTCTAAATTGATTGTTTTAGGTGGCCCAGCTATGAATATTGGGCTTGGTGGTGGCGCAGCTTCATCAATGACATCTGGTCAGTCGGATGCGGATCTTGATTTTGCTTCTGTTCAGCGAGATAACCCAGAAATGGAACGTCGTTGTCAGGAAGTTATCGATCGTTGTTGGCAACTTGGTGAAGATAACCCTATCTTATTTATTCATGATGTGGGCGCAGGTGGTTTATCTAATGCGATGCCCGAACTGGTTAGTGATGGTGGCTGTGGGGGGCAATTTGAACTCCGCAAAATACTTAGCGATGAACCCAGCATGTCACCGCTAGAAATTTGGTGTAATGAATCACAAGAACGTTATGTTCTTGCTATTCATCCCGATAAATTAGCGCTGTTTGATGAACTCTGTCAGCGTGAACGAGCACCTTATGCCGTTATTGGTGAGGCAACCGTCAATAAAGCTGTGATTTTACATGACGAACATTTTAATAATAACCCGATAGCTTTGCCGTTAGATGTTTTATTGGGAAAAACACCAAAAATGTTACGAGAGGTGAAATCTAGTCAAGCCGAAGGCGATCGTTTTTCCACATCGGATATTAATTTATATGATGCCGTAAAGCGTGTGCTACATTTGCCCGTTGTAGCGGAAAAAACATTTTTAATTACGATTGGTGACCGTTCTGTAAGCGGTATGGTTGCTCGAGATCAAATGGTTGGACCTTGGCAAGTACCCGTGGCCGATTGTGCTGTTACAACAGCAAGCTTTGATAGCTATTATGGTGAAGCCATGTCAATGGGTGAGCGAGCGCCAGTAGCCTTACTTAATTATGCCGCATCAGCACGTTTAGCTGTTGGTGAGGCAATTACCAATATTGCGGCGACCAACATTGGTGATATTAAGCGTATTAAGCTTTCGGCTAACTGGATGGCAGCAGCTGGGCACCCAGGCGAAGATGCTGGTCTTTACCAAGCAGTTAAAGCTATTGGTGAAGAGTTATGCCCTGCATTAGGCTTAGCCATTCCAGTTGGTAAAGATTCCATGTCAATGAAAACCACATGGCAACAAGATGGTGAGCAAAAAACGGTAACTTCACCGTTGTCGTTAGTGATTTCTGCATTTGCTCGCGTGGAAGATGTGCGCAAAACCGTCACACCACAACTTGATACAGATGAAGATAATTTATTATTATTTGTTGATTTATCAAAAGGTCATCAAGCATTAGGTGCAACCGCATTAGCACAAGTTTATCGTCACCTAGGGCAAAGAACGGCTGATGTTCACGATGCCAAAGAATTAGCTTCTTTTTATCAAGCTATCCAAACGTTAATAGCTCAAAAATCTTTACTTGCTTACCATGATCGTTCCGATGGTGGTCTATTGGTTACTTTGGCAGAAATGGCATTTGCTGGGCATTGTGGTATTGATGTTGATATTCATTCCCTTGGTCGTGATGTGATTGCTTCTTTATTTAATGAGGAGCTAGGTGCAGTTATTCAAATTCGTGGTAGTGATTTAGATGAAGTCATGAATTGCTTTAAGCAGTTTGGGCTTTCTCATGCTATTCATCAGTTAGGATCGGCTAAAGCTGGTCAGCAATTCATTGTGCGTAATAATACCTCGATGGTATACAGCGAATCACGTTCAACTTTAAGAACATGGTGGGCAGAAACGACATGGCAGATGCAACGCTTACGAGATAATCCTGAATGTGCAGATCAAGAACATCAAGCTAAACAGAATGAAGACGATCCGGGCTTGAATGTGAAGCTTACCTTTGATCCAATGCAAGATATTGCCGCGCCTTATATAGCCAAAGGGAGCAAACCGAAAGTGGCAATTTTACGTGAGCAAGGTGTTAATTCTCATGTTGAAATGGCTGCTGCATTTGATAGGGCTGGCTTTGAAGCAGTCGATGTGCATATGACAGATTTACTTTCAGGTCGCATTACGCTTAGCCAATTTAATACACTGGTGGCTTGTGGCGGTTTTTCTTATGGTGATGTTTTAGGGGCTGGTGAAGGCTGGGCTAAATCAATTTTATTTAACGAAAAAGTACGTGATGAATTTGAGCAATTCTTCCATCGTCAAGATACCCTATCACTAGGGGTTTGTAACGGTTGTCAGATGATGTCGAATTTAAAGGATTTAATTCCGGGCGCTGATTTGTGGCCTCGTTTTGTACGCAATTTATCCGAGCGTTTTGAAGCGCGCTTTAGTTTAGTGCAAATTCAACCTAGTCCTTCATTATTCTTTACTGATATGAATGGCTCACATATGCCAATTGCGGTTTCACACGGGGAAGGGTGTGTTGAAGTCTGCGATGATAGTCATCTTCACAAATTAGAAACCTCTGGATTAATTGCAGTACGCTATATTGACCACTTTGGCAAAGTAACTCAACAATACCCTGCCAATCCAAATGGCTCGCCAAATGGTATTACTGCCGTAACATCCAAAGATGGACGTGTAACCATTATGATGCCACATCCCGAGCGAGTATTTAGGACTGTGACCAATTCATGGCATCCTGATAACTGGGGCGAAGATAGTCCTTGGATGCGAATGTTCCGTAATGTGCGTAAGCAACTTGGGTAAGTTCAGTTCACACTAAAAACAATATCGCCGATGATAACATCGGCGATTTTTTTATGATTGTTGTTTACAAAGATTAAGCTTGCGCTGATTGTTTTTGTCTTTGAGTTAATGACTTAGCTAACTGGTTATTCATTTTTTGTAATAATTGTTCAGTTGTTTCCCAACTAATACAAGCATCAGTAACAGACACACCATATTTCAAGTTTTCTTGAGGTTGTTCTGACGGTTGATTCCCTTCAAATAAATTACTTTCAATCATCACACCAATAATGGAATTATTACCTTTTTCGATTTGATCAATAATAGTATCAGCAACAATCGGTTGGTTACGATAATCTTTATTAGAATTGGCATGGCTACAGTCAATCATTAAATTAGGTAATAAACCTGCCTTTTTCATTTGTGTTTCACACACTGCCACATTTTCAGCATCAAAATTAGGTGTTTTACCGCCACGTAAAATAACATGGCCATGCGGATTACCCATAGTTTGTAATATTGTAACCTGCCCTTGTTGATTAATACCAACAAAGCGGTGCGCCATAGATGCAGATTTCATTGCATTAATTGCCACATCTAAGCTACCATCGGTTCCATTTTTAAAACCAACCGGCATGGATAGCCCTGAAGCCATTTCTCGATGCGTTTGGGATTCAGTTGTTCTTGCGCCGATTGCTGACCAACTAATTAAATCACCAATATATTGCGGAGTATTAGGATCTAACGCTTCGGTTGCAATTGGTAAACCAATTTTAGTGATATCCAGTAGTAATTTACGTGCTTTTTTTAATCCATGTTCAATATCAAATGAACTATCCATATGAGGATCGTTAATCATACCTTTCCAACCCACGGTTGTTCTAGGTTTTTCAAAATAGACACGCATGACGATAAATAAATTATCTTTCACTTCGTCCGATAGCTTTTTTAATTTATGTGCATATTCAAGTGCTGCCTCAGTATCATGAATAGAGCAAGGACCACATACGATAAGCAATCGATGATCTCGACGCTCTAAAATATCAACGATAGTTTGTCTTGATAAGGCAATTTGGTTTTCTAGATCGTGGGATAACGGGTAAAGCTGTTTTATTTCTTCAGGTGTGATTAACATGTGTTCATCTTTAATTCGGACATTATTTAGCGTATCTTTTAACATTTTGCTTTCCTTGTTAAAACCATTCAAATATTTTATATGTAAAATATTAATTACATAGACGACTAGTATGTAAACACAAAATTACATAATAGTAAATAAAATTCTTATTGTTTGCTTAGAATAAAGGAAATTTATTGTGGTTATATTATGTAAAGTAAAATAAAAAATAGTTTATATGAAATCAATCAAATAAAAGTAAGTGTAATTGTAAACTTATTTTTACATCTGATGGGGTTGTTCATTTTTGTTTATCTAATTTTTTCAAGGAATAGTTTATTATCGCTATTTAGCATTACATAGGGTAGTGATAATCATGTATTGAATGTAACACCTGTTAGTAATATTAAAGTCTGTTCATCAACACAACTAAATAATTGCTTATTTAGTTGTGTAAAGCAATTTCAGGTAATGACTATGTTTCAGTAAAAAATTAATACGTATTCAATTAATCAGTATAAGGCTAGCTGCTCGAAATAGAATCTAAAACTAGGTTTTTATCAATTCCATCGATTACTTCAGCATGGCCAATCTTAGTTGGTATAACTAGCCTTAACTGTCCCGATATCACTTTTTTATCGCGCATCATATGTGGAAGGTAGGATTCAATAGACATTTGTGATGGTCTTACGACAGGAAGTTTTGCTCTTATTAACAGGTTTTTAATGCGATCTATTTCAGCATCTGTTAATTTACCTAATCTTTTGGCTGTTTGCGCTGCCATTAACATGCCAACACTGACTGCTTCACCATGTAGCCAGTTTCCATACCCTAGTTCTGCTTCAATAGCGTGACCATATGTGTGACCAAGGTTTAACAGTGCGCGCATACCTTGTTCTGTCTCGTCGGCAGCGACCACTTGCGCTTTAAGTTCGCAACAACGATAAATACAGTAACTTGTAGCATCAACATCTAAGTTTAGCACATCGTTGATATGGGTTTCTAACCAAGAAAAAAATTGAGCATCTAAAATAATACCGTATTTAATCACCTCAGCCAGCCCTGCGGAAAGCTCTCGTTGAGGCAATGTTTTTAAACAATTAATATCAATGACAACCGATTGTGGTTGATAAAATGCGCCTATCATATTTTTACCCAGTGGGTGGTTAATGGCTGTTTTGCCCCCAACCGATGAATCAACCTGTGATAGCAAGGTGGTTGGTACTTGGATAAACTTAATGCCTCGTTGGTAAGCAGAGGCTGCAAAGCCAGTAACATCACCAATGACACCTCCGCCTAGTGCAATAACAATACTGCTGCGAGTGTGATTATTGGCTAGCAACGCTGTTAAAATGGTATTCCAAGTTTCCATGGTTTTATATTTTTCACCATCAGGCACAATCACTGAACTGGTCTTTACACCATGCTTTTCAAGCATGTTAATTAATGTTTGTAAATAAAGTGGGGCGATTGTTTCGTTGGTCGCAATAAGTACGCGTTGACCAGTCTGAAGTTTAAAATGCTCAAATTCATTAAGTAGATTTTCACCAATAGTAATAGGGTAGCTGCGTTTAGTTAATGCTACATTTAGAATTTTTTGCATAATAATATCCAGAAAAATGAAAGCCAATTTATTGTTGCATGTTAGCGATAAAAATGTGGCAGCGCAACTTAGAATCATTTAAACTTATCAACAATTTTGATTTGTGGTATTTAATTTTGTATGTCTTTATCTATTGTTTTAGCGCAAAAAAATTGGCGTGTGGGTGATATAGAGGGAAACACCCAACAGATTATTGAATTAATAAATAGCCATTCATCTGATGATTTGATCATCTTTTCAGAACTTGCTCTCTGTGGCTATCCACCCGAAGATTTAATGTTTCGTTCTGATTTTAAAGATCGCTGCCGAAAAGCATTATCACTAATTCAACAAGCGAGCACACAGTGTGCGGTTGTTGTTGGCCATCCTCATTGGCAAGATCAACATGTTTATAACGCCCTTTCGTTTTTTTACGAAGGAAAATTGTTAGTCCGTTATCACAAACAACGACTACCTAATTATGATGTGTTTGATGAAAAGCGTTACTTTACCGCTGATAATAAAACGTGTGTCGTTGATTTTAAAGGACAAAAAATAGGGTTATTAATCTGTGAAGATCTTTGGCAAAATGAGCCTGTTGATTACATTCAACAGGCTCAAGCTGACTTTGTGGTTGCAATTAATGCTTCTCCTTATGATTTTGAAAAACAAAAACACCGACATGATTTAGTTAAAACGCATGCAAAACGAACAAGATTGCCAATTATTTATGTCAACCAAGTAGGAGGGCAAGATGAGTTGGTGTTTGACGGCGGATCTTTTGTTTGTAATGAACTTGGTCAAATTGTTTGTCAACTCAAATCGTTTGAAGAACAAGTTGTTCCTTTTACATTTGGTGTCAGTGCTGAAACTCTAATTTATGAAAATCAAAATAATCAATTAGCATCAGTTTATGATGCATTGGTACTTGCCACTCGTGATTATATTACCAAAAATGGCTTTCAAGGCGCCGTATTAGGGCTGTCAGGCGGTATCGATTCTGCTTTAACGCTTGCTATTGCGGTTGACGCTTTAGGTAAAGATAAGGTTCAAGCTGTGATGATGCCATTTCGTTATACTGCCGATATAAGTATTGCCGATGCCAAAGAAGAAGCTGAAATATTAGGCGTTGAGTTTGATATTGTTTCAATTGAACCGATGTTTGATGCATTTATGTCATCGTTAAGCCCAATGTTTTTAGGCTCACCAAAAGATACCACGGAAGAAAACCTGCAAGCACGCTGTCGCGGGGTTATCTTAATGGCGCTATCCAATAAACGGCGCAGGTTAGTGCTTACAACCGGCAATAAAAGCGAAATGTCGGTTGGTTATGCCACACTTTATGGCGATATGGCTGGCGGTTTTGATGTGCTTAAAGATGTGCCGAAAACGATGGTGTTTGCATTATCAAAATATCGAAATACCCGTTCTTATGTTATTCCTGAAAGAGTAATCACTCGTCCGCCATCAGCCGAATTGGCACCAGATCAGAAAGACGAAGATAGTTTGCCTCCTTATGATATTTTAGATGGTATTTTGAAAGGGTATGTTGAGCACGATCTTTCCATTGAACAATTAGTTGCGCAAGGTTATGATGAAGCAACTGTAAGACGGGTGATTAAATTAGTTGATATTAACGAATATAAAAGACGTCAGTCAGCAGTAGGTCCTAAAATCACTGCTCGTAACTTTGGTAAAGGCAGACGCTATCCAATTACTTCTGCTTTTGGATTTAAGAATTGGTAATCTCGAATTAAGGGCAAGAGACATGAAGAAAATTGAAGCAATTATTAAACCTTTTAAACTGGATGATATTCGAGAAGCACTTGCTGATCAAGGCATTACCGGTATGACAGTGACTGAGGTGAAAGGTTTTGGTCGTCAAAAAGGGCATACTGAACTTTATCGTGGTGCGGAATATATGGTTGATTTTTTACCAAAAGTAAAAATAGAACTTGTTGTGCCAGATGATATTTTAGAGATGTGCATTGAAACTATTATGAAAACAGCGCAAACAGGCAAAATTGGAGATGGCAAAATTTTTATTTATAATGTTGAGCAAGTCATTCGGATTCGAACAGGTGAAATGGATGAATCAGCCATTTAGTTTTAATTATTGAATATCAGGTCGTTCTTGTTTAAGTAATTCGGATGTTACAACACCTTGAATAGAACAAATAAGAAGCGTCATATTCGGCGCTTTTTCAAGCAATAATAGCTTTTCGGTTGTATCTGGTGCAGGAATAGTTTTTACACCAACGACGGTGCCAGTGTTTTTATGCCAGAGTTGGATATCATCATTAATACTACGAATCATTGGGTTTCCAATATAGAGCACATCTTCTTCCATCTTTTTCCAATCTATGAAATTTAATGTCTCTTTGATTTGGCTAATCTCATTATCGATAATAAATCCCCAGAAATAATATTTTCCTATTTTTCCAAGATCCATAGCACTATCGTAATAGCCTGTGATTGTTAAATTTTTATAAGTCATGGGTGTTTTGAAATAAACAAAGTTTTTAGCTATATCAGAGCGATTTTCGACGGGAATATAAGCTTGATTTTGCTTAAAAAGTGTAATGTTTGTATATTTTTCTAATTCATCTTTGCTAGCATAAATCTGTTGAAAAAAATTAGGAGTGCAGGGGGTGAATGAATCAATTAATGGTAATTTATCGGCAAAGGCGACAAAAGAGTGAAACATAAAAAATAAAGCAATGATGTTTTTTATCATGTTGATTCGATTTGACAAAAATTGAATACCATTCAGTTAACTGGCTTTGATTGTATAATTATTACAACAGAATAACAATGTTAAAGCGATTTTTCTTTTTTTAAGAATTATTATTTCTTAATTACTTTTAACAAAAATTAACTTAATTTTATAAAAATATAATTTATCAAGTAATAAAGCATTTAATATTTATATATGGAATACAGATCGCATAATTATGAATTTATTTAGAAATCATATTGAATATAAAGTAGCTATAAATTAGATTAATTAGTAAGTCATTTCAGTTACTTGATAAAGTTTGGATGGGAATTAATTATGTGCTCAACATTTGCTAATCGAATTTTAACAGAGCTTTCTGACGTTGAAGATATTTCACTCAAAACATTTTTTGGTGGATTTAGTGTTAATAGTAAAAATATCATGTTTGGTTGGATTACTCGAAAAGAATTTTATTTAAGGGGGCATTCCAATTACCGCTCATTTTTTATCGATTTAGGTATGCAACCGTTGAGTATAACAACAGGGATGTCAATAAAATTACTTGATTATTATAAAGTTAGTGATGAGTTATTTAAAGATCAAGATAAATTGTTAGCAATGGTAAAAATGGTGATCACCTATACTAAAAAAGAACAATATGAAAAAAATGAAATTAAGGCAAAAAGAATAAAAGAGTTACCAAACATGACTTTGTCATTGGAAAGATTATTGTGTAGTGTAGGAATTACAGATGTTGAGACACTGAAAAAAGTAGGGTATTTAGATGCTTATTTTAAGATAAAACAAAAAAAAGCCTCCATCTCAATTAATATATTATTTGCCTTATATAGTTCATTACATCGATTTCATGTGGCTACTTTATCTCAAGAAGCCAAAAAAGAAATTGAGCTTGAATATCAATGTTTTTTAAAGCAGATAAATGAAAACCTATGTAAAGAATGATTTTGAGTTTCTATGTTAATCAAAGTTTATAGAATGGTAGTACCACTATATATAACTATATATAACTACCTCCTAAAATAGGGTAACCATCGCTTATTTTAGTACAGCCACAAAAATAGAAAATTCTCTATGATAAAAATAAAAGAGGATTTAACCATAAAAAAATGGCTGAACAATCAAATCGTATCCATTTTGAAATAAGCAGAAGTCAGCGTTTCTGTTAAAGAATTTTGCTATAAATCAGGCATAGGCCATTCAACTTTTTATCAATTGCGGAAAAAATACAGGGAATGGAAACTTCAGACATCAAACGTTTAAAGGAGCTTGAGGCTGAAAACCGTAAGCTTAAACAAATTGTTGCTGAGCTGATATTAAAATCTCCGCTTTAGGAGGAAACCATAAAAAAGCGCTATATCTTGCTCAAACATGTAAAACTTGGGCATAGCAACTATAAAAAAATCATTTTGTTACTATCACAATTTCCTATGTGAGTTGTGTACTAACTTTGGGCTATTTACAGAGTAATTTAACCAAAAGATGAATAAAAAAGCATTGACTGATTAAAAAAAACACGTATTTTATTTATATTAATTAGCTTATCTTTATCATGTTTTAAGATGATAAACATCAGACATATCGATATAAAATAAGGGTTAAAGTATGAGTTTAATAGATCCGTTTGCCGATAGCCTTTCACTACTAACGGGAAAAAAAACATTTAATAATTATTCGCTTTCATTTGATAAACTGGATGTTTCAACCGAGATTAGTGTATTGTCTTTGCAAGGAAAAGAAACATTAAATCAACCATGGCAGTACCTAATTGAGTTTACCAGTCCGGATACATCAATTGCCATCAATTCAGTATTAAGCCAACCTGCATCATTGACCTTTCACCCACAGAACTTACCTTTATCACTTAATCGAATTAGCTCACTTGATGTTTTAGATAAACCTAAAACTCGTTATGGCGTCATTACTGAATTTAGTTTGGTTTCAATGAACAAAGAGCAAGCACATTATCGAGTGTTATTAGCTCCTCGCATGGCATTGCTGGGGAATCATTACCAAAGTGCAATTTTTCAGAATAAAAGTGTCATTGACGTGGTAGAAGAGGTATTACGCAACCATGGCTTTACAGGGATTGATTTTCGCATGGAATTAAAAGAATCTTACCCTGCGCGTGAGTTCATAAGCCAATGGCAAGAAAGCGATTTAACTTTTATTCAACGATTACTGGCTGATGTGGGAATCTGGTTTTATTTTCAAACGCACCCAAAACATCACTGTGATGTGATAGTGATGAGTGATTATGAACAAGGGCTTGACAATGCAGGCAGTATGATAATTAAGCCGCCCAGTGGCTTAAATGATAGCCAGCGGCATAGTATGTGGGATTTGCAATTTAGCAGTAAAACCAAACCCAATCAAGTTACTGTCAATGATTATAATTACCGTATGGCAGAAAGCCGCCTACATGATAGTGTTAACAGCCAAATAAAAGATTCAACTACACACGGCAATGATTACCGTTATGAAGAGAACTACAAAACACTGGGTGATGTGCGTAGCGTCGAAAGTGGTAAATGGTATGCGCAAATTAGACATCAACACTATATTAGTGACCAGATTATTATTTCTGGTGAATGTAATGATTACCAGCTTGCGCCAGGACAACATATTACCCTTGAAAACTGCCCGATAAAGGATATCAAAGACGGCATTATTATTCTGTCGACCGATAGTTGTGGTAACCGAACTGATGCATACCAAACTCATTTTACCGCCATCCCTTTTGATGTATTAAAACCGTATCGCCCAGCACCATTACCATGGCCACAAGTAAGCGGAACATTACCTGCTAGAGTGACCAGCCCAGATAACGACACTTACGGCTATATTGATACTCAAGGTCGCTATCGCGTTAAATTTGACTTTGATTTAAAGGAGTGGAAAAAAGGTGAAGAAAGTTTATGGATAAGGCTAGCAAAACCTTACTCAGGGGATACTTATGGCTTTCATTTTCCACTGATTGATGGTACCGAGGTTGCTGTTGCTTTTTCTAATGGTAACCCCGATAGGCCCTATATTGCCCATGCAATGCACGATAGTGCTCATCCAGACCTTGTATCGACCATCAACAAACACCGCAATGTGATTCGCACTCCCGCTAATAACAAACTGCGTATGGATGATAAACGAGGGAAAGAGCATATTAAACTAGCAACAGAATATGGTAAAACCCAGCTTAATATGGGACACCTCGTTAATAGTGAGAAAACCCAGCGCGGTGCAGGATTTGAACTGCGCACTGATGAATGGGGAGCAATACGAGCAGGCAAAGGTGTATATGTTACATCATATAAACGTGAAGGTAACCAAGGTGTCAAAAAAGCTAGTTTGGATGGTGATGAAACAGTAATGTTATTAAAGACAGGCTTAAGTGTTTCAGAAAGATTATCTAAGCGTTCAGATAGTCACCGAGCAGGTAAATTGGACGGCGTAAATAGCCTTAATTTATTCGTCAACTATACGGTAACACAAACCGATGACAACTTATCATTTACACAACCAAGTATGGTGTTATCCAGTCCAAAAGGCATCGCGATGGTGACACCAGATAGTATTTATCAATTTGCTGAGCAAAATATTTTATTGACTAGCAAACATGATACGAATATTGCCGCCAATAATTCAGTGCATGTTAGCGCAACGAAAGATTACTCCGTTTTTGCCAAAGAAAATATTCAATTATTTAGTGGTGAAGCTAAAGTCCAACTGCAAGCCCATAATGGCGATATAGAGGTAATAGCCGACAAATCGCTCCAAATAGTCAGCAATGACGATAAAATTAATATTAATGCTAAAAAAGAGATAACCATTGCATGTGGTGGTGCTTATATTCGTATTGCTGATGGCAATATTGAATTATATGCACCAGGAACTATTAAGCATGGTGCGCAAGCTTTTCCTTATTCTGGTCCACAAAAAATGTTACCAACACTTTATTCATTTCCAAAACAGCAACCTCTCTCCCCTTATGTTAGACAATTTATATTGGTTGAAGAGGGAACCGGTAAACCAATCATCAACAGAGAATATCAAATTGTAAATAAAGATAATCAAGTTATTGCTGAAGGTAGAACCGATGCTCAAGGTAAAGCGCAAATTGTGACATCAGGGTATGAAGAAGATAACGTAACATTTCGGTATAAATAGGCCTAAAAAATTAGATTCTAGGAGTATTTTATGTATTGTACTGGAGCAACAGCAATAACATACGAATCTTCAAGCAACGATAAAACGATAGAAACTACGGTAAAAGCAGGAACACGAAAATTAGAAAATATTTTAATACGAAGAATTTTCATGAAAATAGGTGGCATTCAGTCTCCTGGGCATTATTGGATTGAAATCATTCATGATGATGAGGATGAGACTGATGATTTTATAAAAGAGGCAAGGGAACAAAAATTAACTGAAAAACAATTTATTTCAATGAATAAAGAATGCACTAAAGCCAATGGTTTTCGTGAAAGTTATGGATGGTATCCTGATGACGGTCGTTGGGATGGATGGGCAAATTTTAAAGGCAATGGTTTTTTAAATGGTGATTGCAATTACAGGATAAAAAAAGATAAAGAACATAATTTATTTCATACAGAAGAACGAGAAGCAGGTAGACGAAATCATCAAAAAAAAGATGATAAACATCAAGAAAAGAATCATCTTTCAATTAGACCTTTTGATCCACATCAACATGGTCGATTTCATGAAGATGAAATAGATTTTACAACTCATCCTTATTTATTGCCCGATGATTCGCGCACGGAAGAGCAAGTGATAGAAGAAATTAGAGATTTTGCTGCTAAATTTGAAGATGAATGGAGTTATAAGGGGCATGGTTATAACGAAACCTGTTGTCACACATTTGTATTTTTATTACTTGCCAGTTGTAATTTAGCCGATCCAGACTGCATTGGAGCC
>NZ_LZGV01000083.1:0-1872 GCF_001690265.1 Gilliamella sp. HK2 | reverse complement strand
TATAGCTATTTATCCACATCCATTCGTCATAACTTAGACTGGTATCAGCAGCCAACAAAAAGTGGTCAATCACTTTAGTGGTATTAGGCTCACATACCACACACTCTAGGCGATAACTTCTAACCATTCCGCCACTCCCAAGAGGAACTGATACCGATGTCATACACCCTTGAATATCTGCCCAATTAAACTCTTTAACTGTAATTTCTTTTGCTTTTAAAGGTGAGCAAGTAAACGTTCTTAATGAGCCAAAATATAAAAGGCAATGATCATAAATATAAACTTTACCTGTTTTACGATTTAATCGTATTGGGCAATCTTCAGGAGAAAAAATAACACTCAAAAACATATGAAAGAAAAAATAAACCAAAAAAACACCTATAAAACAACATATTAATAATAGTGCTCTATGTTTAGTTCCCATCCAAACACTTGGCAAAGTAAAATAGAGCGCAAATATTAAAAATAAAATAACTATTGATGAAAAAAAAATAGTCGCCAACCGAAAAAAAAATCTCATCCCTGTGAATCTTCTTGAAAATTCACAGTAATCATCATTAGCATAACGTAATTTTTTATTATTACTTAAATGTAATTGTGTTGTATATATTCCTTTATGCAAATCTTCGCGCCAGCATGACACTTGCGGTTGGTACTTTGATGGCATTATTTATTCCCTAACTTTTTATACTCGGCATCTATTTGTTGATATTCTTCAAGCGAGCTGGCTTTGGATTTTTTGTCGATTTCTTCTGGCCAGTTGACTTTGATTGGCCAAGTAAAGTCCTCTTCTGGCATAAATTCGGCATCCAAATTATTATCAGAAAAAGCCATATAGCTATTTATCCACATCCATTCATCATAGATTAGGCAATTATGAGTAGACAGAATAAAATGATCGGTTACTTTAGTAGTATTAGGTTTGCATATCACACATTCAATACGGTAAGTTCTGACGATACCGCCACTGCCCGTAGGTGCCGAAACTGAACTCATTACTCCTTGAATATCTGCCCAATCGAATTCTTTAACGGTTATCTCTTTGGCTCTAAAGGGAGAACGAGTAAAGGTAGCCCATGATCCAAAATACAATAAAAAATGGTCATAAATATAAACCTTACCTGTTTTTCGGTTTAAACGTATGGGGCAATCCTCGGGGGCATATAGCAGATAGAAAAAAAGCTGAATTAAAATATAAGCAACATAAATAAATACAATACAACTTGGTATAAGTATAAGTTTATTTCTTATTTCATCCTCAACTATACCTGGCGTTACCATATACAATACAAATAAAATCATAATCATAGTTAAAAAAAGACAAATCATTGTAATTAAACGGCCAATTTTCCCCCATCCTGTAGTTCGTCTTGAAAATTCACAATAATCATCATTAGCATAACGTAATTTTTTATTATTACTTAAAGGCAATTGCGTTGTATATACACCTTTGTGCAAATCTTCGCGCCAGCATGACACTTGCGGCTGATATTTGGATGGCATTATTTATTTCCTAACTTTTTATATTCGGCATCTATTTGTTGATATTCTTCAAGCGAGCTGGCTTTGGATTTTTTGTCGATTTCTTCTGGCCAGTTGACTTTGATTGGCCAAGTAAAGTCTTCTTCTGGCATAAATTCGGCATCCAAATTATTATCAGAAAAAGCCATATAGCTATTTATCCACATCCATTCCTCATAACCTAAACTGGTATCAGCAGCCAACAAAAAGTGATCAATCACTTTAGTGGTATTAGGCTCACATACCACACACTCTAGACGATAACTTCTAACCGTTCCGCCACTAGAAAGAGGAACTGATACTGAGGTCATACACCCTTGAATATCTGCCCAATTAAACTCTTTAACGGTT
>NZ_LZGV01000082.1:0-930 GCF_001690265.1 Gilliamella sp. HK2 | reverse complement strand
AAAAAAAAGACTGAACATCAAATCGTAGCTATTTTAAAAGAAGCAGAGGCAAGTATTCCCGTTAAAGAGCTGTGCCGTAAATAGGGCATGGGTAATTCAACTTTCTATAAATGGCGAGAAAAATACAGCGGAATGGAAACGTCGGATATCAAACGCTTAAAGGAGCTTGAGGCTGAAAACCGCAAGCTTAAACAGATGTTTGCCGAACTGAGCTTAAAATCCCAGCTTCAGGAAGAAATCATAAAAAAGCTTTAGTGCCCACAAAGGCACGTAAAACGTGGGCACAGCAACTACAACAAAATCATTCAGTTACTATTGTTATGAGTTGTGCCATTGTTGGTTTAAGTCGTTGTGCTTACTATTATCAACCTAAGTTGCAGGATGACTCGGTGATTGTTTCGGTGTTGAATGCTATTACAGATAGGCATTTACGCTGGGGCTTTCCTAAGTGTTTTCATCGTATCAGAAAGCTCGGCTATCAATGGAATCATAAACGGGTATATCGGGTGTATTGTGAATTAAAGCTTAATCTCTGGGTAAAGCGTAAAAAACGTATTCCTCCACGATGCCCGGAAAGGTTATTAGTCCCCAATAAACAAGGTGAATGTTGGTCAATGGATTTTATGAGTGACAGTAGCCGTAATCAACGTCGCTTTAGAACATTCAATGTCATCGATGACTTTAATCGTGAGGCGTTAGGGATTGATATTGCAGTAAGCTTACCCGCAGGAAGGATTACCCGTTACTTAGATAAACTGGCCGAATATCATGGGTATCCATTAAAAATACGGGTCGATAATGGGCCAGAATTTACAGAAAAAACCTTTACCAACTGGGCTAAATTACATGGTATAACCATTGATTATATCCAGCCCGGTAGCCCTTATCAAAATGGCTATATTGAACGATTTAATCGTACCTATCGCACTG
>NZ_LZGV01000081.1:0-17236 GCF_001690265.1 Gilliamella sp. HK2 | reverse complement strand
TATTTGAAAACATAGAATATAATAAAAATCTAATTTTAAAAATATTTAAGACCGTTTCACGACTTGATAATTCTGTTAGCTCAAGTATGGATTTTTTTGTATTAACTAAAAATTTTGGTTCAGTTTTAATTGAGAATTGCACTTAGTGAAATCAATAAAAACATTGAACCTTATAATAATTTGGGGGGGGGGGTAATCTCAGTTGCGAAGGAGAGCTACTCTGCATAATTTCAGAAAAACGCACAAAGATAATATAGGTATTGTACAGATTTCTTTTATAAAAAAGAATAATCAATTTAATTAACCAAATTTATACTCTAAACCCGCTTCGGCGGGTTTTTATTAAAAATCTAACTGTTCAGGCTTGATTTGTAGTGCTTCGGCAATTTTAATCCGTGTTACTTTTCTTAGTTTTTGGCTTTTTTCATATTGAGAATAAGCCGATTGGCTAATACCTATTTTATTTGCAACTTCAACTTGGGATAATTTCAAATACTCACGCCATGCTTGAACTGGAGAATAATTATTATCAAAAACCATGTTAACAACTTCGCTTGGTACGCCTGTTTCAACATCGATTGCTTTTGCGTTTGATAGCTCTAGGTATTGATTGTAAGGCATAACTACAAATTGTGGTTGCCCTTGTTCATTATTAATAAACTGTATATTAGTAAGTGCGTTCATCGCGTTTTTTCACCTCTTCAATAGAAACAATATGAATAGCACCATCAAAATTAAAAAACACTCGATAGTTACCCACTCGTAATCTGTACTGATATTTATGATTAGTTAAAGACTTTACATTAATACAATTCGGCATGTTAGCCAGTTCATCAATTTTATTACGGATTAAAGCATTGCCTTGAATTTTACGTAACTGCTTTAAGGCTTTAATTTGATAAATAATTTTATTCATTTTGTTGTTCTAACTAATCTTGATATAAGTATTATATAAGATATATAAGTTTTGGTAAATAAAAATATAAGTAATTATAAACCCAAAGCTCGCAAATGCGAGCTTTTTTTTATGTCCGGAGAAAATTATGGCGGAAGAAATCACATCACTACAACTTAAAATTGATGTGCAAAGCGTTGATGAAGCAAATAAAAAGCTAGACGTTTTTAGCAAAAAAGCGGAAGAAGCGGCATCGGCTACTGACGACTTGACAGAGGCAAAAAAACGCGGCTTAAAAGTAACCGATGAAGAACTGAGGGACTTCGAGCGGGTTTATCAAAACGCAGTAAAAGGCGCAAAAGCATCACGAATTAAAGCCGAACAAGAAAGAAAGCTTATTGCAACTAGAAAGCAGCTTGCGGCGTCTAGCGATAAATTATACGCAGGATTCAGGAATCAGCTTGATAGCTTAAAAGATGTTAATACTGCATCAAAAGAATTGGAAAAAATAAGTAGTAGTGTCAGCAAAGCGTTCAGAAACAACGAGCTTGACCTTGGTAACTACACGCAATTACTACGAGATGTTGCAACAAAGCAAAGAGAAGTGACGACCGCTGAAAATATCGCAACAAAAGCGAAAACTGATTTTTTAAACAAATTAAAAGCACAAGTAGCAGCTCAAAATTTATCTAAAGAGCAGTTGCTAAGATATCAAGCCGCACAGCTCGGGGTTAGCTCATCCGCTGATGTTTATATCAAGAAGTTAAGACAAACGGCAACAGAAACTCGCACTCTCGGTCATGCTACAAGAACAGCGACAAATCAAGCAGCTAAAATGCAAATGCAATTGATGCGAGGTAACTTTTCTGGCATGCAATCAATGAGCATGTCTATGATCATGAAAAATGGAGTCGGCAATACTTTTAGCACGCTGTTAACCTCGTTAAATCCCGTTAATATTGGTATTTCAGCAATGGTTGGCTTGCTCGGTAGCATGATACCAAAGCTTTTTGAAACCGAAAGCGCTACTGATAAATTAGCAGCGGCGCAAGATCGTTTAAATAGAGTATTGAATACAGACAAAAAAACTGGTTTTACTTTCTTGTCTGACGATATGATGCAATTGCTTAAAAAGAATCGCTCGCTAGTTAAAGCATCATTAAAATCTAGTGAGAAAGATTTAAAAACAACTATTTCAAATATAAAGAAAGAGTTAAGCTCAAGTATATCTTCAATGCAAAATGCAAGCAGAGAATACGCAGATCTTCGAAAAACATCAGGATCGTCTGCATTAGAAGAAGTGTTAAAAAACATTAATAAAATTAAATCAGCTGATAGAGATTTAAATGAAGCGCTTAACGCCAATGACAAATACTATATTAGCGGTATTAAAGCAAAAATAGAAAGTTTTGCTGAATATTTGAATATTACACAAGAGCAGTCAAAGAGCATATTAATACAGCTTTCTGATATTGAAGCTGAAACTGACTCAATTAAAGCAGAAGAAAAAATAAGCAATTTAATAAATGAGTTAAGCGAGCTATACATCACTTCTAATGATAGCTCGGGCAAATTCAAAGTGTTAATTGATGGGCTCATTGAAATCGCAAATAAAGCAAGTGACGCAGCTTTTAAAGTTCATTTTTTAAAATCATTTACTGACGTAGACAAAGCAACAGACCCGAAAAAAAGCCCGTTTTATCGATACTCGCAGATGATAATGACGCGTAGCGAGCGTGCAAAAGCTGAAATTGAAGAAATGGAAGCCGCAGCAAAGAGGGCCAACGAAATAAATCCGGGCTCAGTCACAAAAGATGATATAGACAAAGCTGCGGCAAAGATTAGAGCTAACAACGCCGAAAAAACAAGCTCAGCATCAGCAACCAATTTATTACGCACATCACAACAGCAAGAAATCAGCTTAAAAAGTCAGCTTCAAGCACTTCGGGAACAGAGCTTGACGGTTAACACAATCACATCGGAGCGCAAAAAGTACTTTGATTTACAAGCTCAGATTCAAACGCTAGAAAGTAGCGGTAACAAATCAAGAATGTCAGCGCATGAAAAGTATGTACTTGCGCATAAAGATGCTTTACTTGCTCAGTTTGCTAAAAATGCAGCTATTAGTGAAGAAATTTCACAATACGAAACAGCGACTAAAGCGCTTCGTAAAATGCAAGAGTACACAACAAACTTATCTGCAAAATCTAAAGCTAGTCAAGCTACTTTCGGCATGACGTCAAAAAATGCGAATCGTTACAATGAAATGTCAGAGCTTGACGCTCAGCGTGATATTGCTTTAAAAGGTACGACAAATCCGAATGAAATAGCAAAAATCACAGAAGAGTATAACAAGGCAAAACAAGCGTTACAACAAAGCTGGCAACAGGAAGACATCAATCAAACTGATTGGTTTGCAGGGCTGAAAGTTGGACTTAACGAATTTTCAGAGGCTTCAAAAAATATGTTTGATGCTTTTCGCGATGTAGGGCAACAAACACTTGGTTCGGTTAGTCATTCATTAACTGAATTTGTTACGACTGGGAAAATGAGCTTTAAAAGTCTTACTAAGTCAATTCTCACCAACATTATCGAAATCATCAATAAGTTACTAGTTGCTCAAACAATACAATCAGCCATGGGGTGGTTTGGAATGGCTAGCGCTGGTGCTGGTGCAGCAACTGGTGGGCTACAGCAAGCTTATAACGGTGGATTGATTCGAGGTTACGCAACAGGTGGGGATGTTAGATACAGCATTAACTCGTGCGGTTTTACAGGGCGGGGTAATAAGTATGAACCAGCAGGTATTGTTCACAAGGGCGAATTCGTATTCACCAAAGAAGCGACAAAGCGTTTAGGCGTTGGCAATCTTTACGCGCTGATGAACGACGCTCAAAGAGGATACGCAAGCGGTGGCGCAGTTAATCTTGGTCCTGCTTCACCAATTGCTTTTACTCGTAAATCAAGCGGTTCATCTAACGCCGTAAACGTTACAGCTAACGTAACAGTGAATATGCCGTCTACCAACAATGATACGTCAGGCGTTAAAAGTGGTATTGATGCTCAATCAGCTCAAAAACAGATTGGCGCAGTCATTCAAAAGGAGATGAATGAAATGTTTAAAAAATCTGTTTCTCCCGGAGGGGAGCTATATAACATAATGAAAACAATGAGGTAATATGGCAATAGATATATTTAAATGGAAAACAATGGGCAATCCGAAACACGCCGATTCATCAAATATTAATGAGGCTGGATTTGGCGACGGATATGTCCAGTTATCCAGTAATGGTATTAATAATGCCAGTGAATCGTGGGACTTAACTTATACAGGATGTGTCAACGAAATAAAAGAAGTTCGTGATTTTTTGAACACGCATATTATAAAGTCGTTTTTGTGGAAAAACCCGTACGGCGAAGAAAAATTATATCGAGTTGTGAATAAATCAATCGAATCCGAATTTGTTGGCGGCAGAGTTGTTTCACTATCATTCAAATTTATTCAAGCTTATTCACCTTGATTAAAAATCATTCAGAAAAGCCATTAATTTTATTAAATTTTTTCTGATGTTTTTTGAGGGTGAACTCAACAACCCTTTTTTTAACCGCTTCTTTAATCTATTGAAAAATATAGATTAATTTAAGTGCTAGAAAAAAGGGTTATTTTGTGAAAAATGGTTAAATTTTAGTTAAAACAAAAGGCTATGTTTGATATAATCTAGTTCACCGCTGCATAAGCGGTTTTTTATTGCGCTTAGTTAATAAATTTCATACTATTAGTCAAAATTATTTACAGGAGAATGGTATGAAGAAATTAATTTTTATTGTAGCATCGTTTTTTATAAGCCCATTTGTTTTAGCAGAAACTCAATATCCAGATGCACCCCTTGGGTTGAAATGGGGTATGACAGTAGCAGAATTGGAGTCTAAAGCTGGTGCTGTGTTAGAGCCGACTCAAATTGATGAAAATGTATCTATATATTCTTTAAAATCTCCACCAATGGCATTGCCGAAGTTTACTGAATATTTTGTATTAGTTCATAAAGATTTAGGAGCAATGAAAATTATTATGAATGAAAAAATAACATCAGACATATACGGCACCAAAGGTAAAAAAGAATATTTTAAATATAAAGAAGCATTAACAAATAAATTTGGCAAACCTGATAAGTCTCTTGAAAGTGTAGGGTTGAAGCTTTATAAAGATAGTGATGAATTTTATCAATGTTTAAAGTATGAAGGATGTGGTTATTATGCATCAGTTTTTGGAGATCATTTATCTCTACAGCTAGAGGGGATAGAAAGAGGTAAAGGTAATTTAAGCATTGTCTATGAATCTGAGTTATTTACAAAATATAAAGCAGATAAAGAAAATGAAAATAAAAATAAAATTAAAAACGGATTATAGTAGGAGATAAAATGTTAAAACATACAATTTATATTTTTTTATTGCTTTTATTTGTAAGTGGGTGCAATAAACAATTATCAGAAGAAGACAAAGCTAAAGTGGCAGCATTGAATATTGAGTTAACTCAGACAAACGATGATATAAAAGCGACTACAGAAAATTATGAACAATATAGTGGGGGATTAATAAAATCGTTAATTGCTGCGAGACTTGAAGTTCTAAAAACAAACAAAAATTTAGTTGAGCAACGGATAAATTCCATTGAATCTGGATCAGCGGTTAAAGTCGAAACGTTGGTTACAAATCCTAACCCTGAACTTGCCGAGCATTTACAAAGCGAAATACAATCAATAAAACAAGAAATTGAGATTGATAAAAATGAAGCTTCAAAATATAGCGGTGGACTGATTCTATCTATGAAGTTAATGACTATAGCCACTAAAGAACAATCATTAGCAGCATTGCAACAAAAAATATCTTACTGTCAAATATGGTTTAAGCTCTCTACCTAAAGTAGATATAGAAATACCAAAACCAATAAAAGAAAGTGATCCAAGCGTACCTTTAGAAAGTCGTTTGTAAAATCTGGACTCTAAAAATAAAATTTTATAATCAAACCCTCTTAGAGGGTTTTTATTGTCAGTTATCTTTATGTAGTCAAATATATAGCACCTATTAATTTTTGTGATTTAGTATAAAATTTCTTTACTCTTTACCTTATGGTATTTATAATCAACGTAAGGTTGAGGCTTAATTAGTTCTCAGCCGTTCTTATATAAAAACTAATGAGGTGAATTTATGGGTCACGCACAAATAAAGGAAGATCGTCTTTATATTCCTCCACGTGACAAACATGTAGAGGTTAAGGCAAAACCTGCGCTAAGTAATGACTGCAATCATAATGAGCAAGTTTTAAATGCTTTTGCCTTTGGATTCGCTCGCTATAAAAAAGCCATGAGAGACTTATCAAAGGTTTAAAAAATGCCAATGTCACAAATTGGAGAAATAGTTGATGGAATCAATTTTCTTTCAGTTGATGATATAAAGCTTATCAATTCATTGCTAATTAAGCTACAAACCCCAAAAGAGCCAATATATGTTCGTGACGAGAACAGTTTAGGCTCATCCCAAGCTAGACCTAGTCTTTACAGATACCACGAACAAACCGAGGATATTTTTAGGTTGGCAGCCGTTCTTATTGAGAGTTTAATTAGAAATCACCCGTTTGCAAATGCTAATAAAAGAACTGCTATGTTTTCTGGCTATCTATTTTTACTATTAAATGGGCAAGAGTTAAAAGCTCCAGACGCAGAAGTTGTTGAAATGGGCGTTGGAGTTGCTACAGGAAAGTATAATGTGGAGGAGTTAGAAAACTGGCTTTTTTATTGGTCACACGAATTTGATTCGCGGAATCTTTGTATCAGTAATGCTCATTCTATTGAAAAACTGATGAGTGTTATTAAAAATTAGTAATAAATAAAATCAAACCCTCTAAGAGGGTTTTTTATTATTTAAAATTGATTGATCAGACTAATATCAATTTTCAAGTTAAATTGCTATTTAAGTTGCAATAATTGGTTTTTATATGTGTTATGCAACATAAATATAAATTTAACTTGCATTAAATGGGTGATCAATATGAATAATAAACGTAATGGTGATATAGCTAGAGCTAAAAACATCAGTCAGCTTTCACGTGATACAGGTATAAGCCGTGAGGGTATTTATAAAGCGTTATCAGGTGAGGGGAATCCTACTTTTAATACAATCTTTAAAATTGTTCAAGCATTAGGTTTGCAAATGCAGTTTTCCTCACAAAAACATACTGATTGTTGTTAACTGAGTATGGAAAATCTAATGTAGATATACAAAATAAAATCAAACCTAAAGCTCGCAAATGCGGGCTTTTTTTATGTCTGGAGAAAATTATGACGATAACCCAAGATTTGCAATCTCTTGAGGGGAATCAGCTTATACAGCTAATAGAGGTGGATGGAACTAAGTTTGGGCTTGACGAAGTACTGAGATTTCATGCCCATAACATTTCACCTGATGGTTGGGCGTCGTTTGCCGCCGAGAATTTGCCGTCAATAAAATGGCAAGGTAAAGAATATTTACCGTATCCCTATGAGCTAAAAGATATTGAGCTGAGTAGCACTGGCTCACAGCCAACACCAAGACTATCCGTCGGCAATATAGACGGTCGAGTAACTCGGCTTTGTATTGATTATGATGATTTAGTACAAGCAAAAGTCAAAATCCACACGACAATGGCTAAGTACCTTGATGCGGATAATTGGCTTAATGGAAACCCCACCGCCGACCCGACTCAAGAGAGAGTTCAGCTATTTTTTATCAATAACAAACGAGAAGAAACAAAAGCGACCGTTGAGTTTGAGCTGTGTTCACCTTTTGACATACAAAATCTTAAATTACCTACACGGCAAATAACAACGGTTTGTACTTGGTGTATGCGTGGTTGGTATAGAACAGGGACGGGATGTGACTATGCAGGCAATAAGTATTTCACTAAAGATGGTATAGAGACTGACGATCCTGCTAAAGATCAATGCGGTGGCTTATTAAAGGATTGCAAAGCTCGCCATGGCAATAATCCGCTTCCTTTTGGTGGTTTCCCTGCGGCTAATTTACAAGGTAAATAATATGAGACAAAAATTATTAGATGCTATAAAAAAACATGTTGATAGTGAATATCCTAACGAGGCGTGCGGACTAATTGTAGACACAGGGAAAACGCAAAAATATATACCGTGCAAAAACATATCAGATAATCCCAAGGAGCATTTTGTCATATCCCCTGATGAGCAATTAGAGGCGGAAAAACAGGGTGAAATCATCATGATTATTCATTCACATCCCGACGTAGTGTCACTTGTTCCCTCAGAGTTTGACCGTATTCAATGCGATTATTCGGGTGTTGAATGGGGAATTATGTCTGTCCCTGATGGTGATTTTTGCACAATATCACCGCGTATAAATCGGGATTATACGGGGCGTCAATGGCTGCTAGGGTATGCTGATTGTTGGGCATTAATCATGGACTACTATAAACGTGAGCACAACATCTATCTAAAAAATTATTCTGTCGCTCACGAATGGTGGGAGAGTGGAACGGAAAATATTTACGATGACAACTGGCAGGAAGAAGGTTTTGTAGAAGTTGAGCTGAAGGACATGAAAATTGGTGACATCATTATGATGCGAATTGGCTCACAAGTTACAAACCATGCCGCTATTTATTTTGGTGACAATCTTATTCTACATCATCTGTACGGTCAATTATCATCAAGAACACCATACGGTAAATATTTTAGAGATAGAACCGTTCGAATAGTACGACACAAGGAGTTATTTAATGCTGAGTAATGTAACGTTTAAAGGCGCAATGGCGAAACAATTTGGCAAAAATCATCAATACGATGTGCAAAATATTAAAGAATTATTGCGAGCATTATGTGCAACGATAAAAGGCTTTGAAAAATACATGAGTTCAGCGCATTTAAATGGCGTTAAATTTGCTTTTTTTGTTGATGGTAAAAACATTGGTATTGATGAGTTTGATATTAATGCTTGCGGTAAAAATTACATGATTATGCCTGTATCGCAAGGGGCAAAAAGTGGTGGAATGTTACAAATTATTATTGGTGCCATTGCGCTGGTGGCAGCATTTTTTACGGCAGGTGCGTCATTAGCTGCGTGGGGAGCTGCAATGGCTGCAACAACAGTTACCGCAACTTCAATTTTAACAGGAATAGGTATTAGTATGATGCTTGGCGGGGTTGTTCAATTGCTTACACCTCAGCCGAAATTTAACGCCGGTGGTTCATCTAGCGCAGAAAATAAGCCCAATTATGGATTTGGTGCGCCAGTTAATACCAATGCTGTAGGTTATCCTGTGGCTATTTTGTTGGGTGAGCGTGAAATTGGTGGTGCGGTAATTAACGCTGGTATTTATTCAGAAGATCAACAATAGGTGAATTATGCATTTGATAGAGGGGCAAAAAGGTGGCGGTAAAAAACCGCACAAGCCTTATGAGCAACCAGATAACTTACTTTCAACAGCTAAGCTTAAAGCATTGATTGCATTGAGTGAGGGTGAGATTCAAGGTGATATTACAGAACAAAATATTTATATTGATAACACACCGCTAGCTAATGCCGATGGTTCACGTAATTTTAATGGTGTTACTTGGGAGTTTCGTAATGGATCACAAACTCAAGAATATATTAAAGGCATCCCTGAAATCAGTAATGAGCTACGGCAAATTACATAGTAAAATCCAATAAACCGTGGATTCGTTCATTTTCTAATTTAGAACTAGATGCTATTAGAATTAAGCTGAGTTTGCCTACGCTTGTTCAATATAAAGATAACGGTGATATTGTTGGTACAATTGTGAATTATGCTATTGATTTATCAACGGATGGTAGTGCTTTTGAAACGGTTGTTAATGCGGAATTTAATGGTAAGACCACATCTGAATATCAACGAGATCATCGCATAAATCTGCCAAGTGCGGTAAATGGTTGGGCTATTCGAGTAAGGCGATTAACGCTTGATTCTAACTCTAATAGTAAATTAATTAACGCGTTTGGTGTGTCTTCATATGCCGAAGTGATTGATAGCAAGCTACGGTATCCTAATACCGCCTTGCTTTATATTGAGTTGGACGCTAGTCAATTTAACGGAGCCGTGCCAAAGATTAGTTGCAAGTTAAAAGGAAAACTTGTTCAAGTTCCCGATAATTATGATCCTGTTAGTAGAACATACTCGGGAGCTTGGCGAGGTGGCTTTAAAATGGCTTACACGAATAATCCTGCTTGGCTTGCTTATTATCTAATGCGTGATGAGATAGCAGGCATGGGGTTACGGATTGATTCTACTATGATAGATAAATGGTCTATCTATCAACTAGGGCAATACTGCGATCAGATGGTATCTGATGGGAAGGGTGGCAAAGAGCCACGTTTTGCTTGTAATGAATATATACAAAGTCAAGAGGACGCTTACACAGTACTTAAAGATTTGGTGGCGTCATTCCGTGGAATAATTTTTTGGGGTAATGACCAGATTTGTTTAACGGCTGACATGCCACAAGACGAGCCTGATTTCATCTATCATCCATCTAACGTTATCGGTGATTTTGTATATTCAGGTGGTTCATATAAAAATAGATATACTTCGTGCTTAGTTGCTTATTCTGACCCCAATAACCATTATTGTGATGATGTAGAAGCGGTTTGGGACCATGGTTTAATGCGCCGATACGATGTTAATGTAATGAAATTAACAGCTATCGGCTGTACATCACAAGCAGAGGCGCAGAGAAGAGGGCGTTGGGCATTACTTTCCAATGCGAAAGATGAAGTAATCACCTTTACTGTTGGCTTGGATGGGTATATCCCTATGCCTGCGCGAATTATTGGCGTAGCCGATCCGTCCCGTTCAGGTAAAGAAAACGGTGGGCGAATTCATGCGGTTTCTGGGCGAAAAATAACGCTAGATAGGGCTGTTGATTATGGCGCAGGCGATCGGCTAGTAATTAACTTACCAGATGGTACAGCTCAAAGCAGAACCATTAAATCAATCAGTACCGATAAAAAAACGATTACGGTTTCAGCTAACTATAAAATTGAACCTGTGGCTGGTGCGGTTTGGTGTATAGATAGTGATAACATTGCAATTCAATATTTTAGAGTGACATCAATATCGGCAACTGAAAAAGGTCAGTTTACAATAACGGCTATTCAGCAAGATCCTGATAAATTCAAATATATTGATGAGGGTATTCGGATTGAGTCAAAACCTATTACCGTTACTCCACCAAGTTCAATTTCTACCCCCAAAAATATTGTTATTTCCGAAAGTAGCTACATCTCTCAAGGATTGTCAATTGCCTCTTTAAATGCAACATGGGATACGGTGGAAGGAGCAACAAACTACGTTGCGCAATGGCGAAAAGACAATTCGGCGTGGATTAATGTTGGGCGTACAAACGGCACAAATTTTACTGTCGAGGGGGTTTATTCAGGTGTTTATGAGGTTCGTGTAAGAGCTGTTAATGCAATTGACGTATCATCTCCTTGGGCGTATTCACAGGCAACTACTATTAAAGGTAAGGTTGGCAAACCTGATAAGCCGATTGCGTTTACTGCTAGCGATGACATTGTTTTTGGTATTGATTTAAACTGGTCCTTTCCAGATAGTAGCGGTGATAGCAGTCACACAGAAATTCAGTACTCAACTAATGAAATCGAAGATAACGCATTGCTATTAGCTAACGTGATTTATCCAAGTTGTAGCTATTCGCAGACAGGGCTATCAATTGGTCAAGCGTTTTTTTATCGCGCTAGATTAGTTGATAAAATTGGGAACGTCAGCGATTGGACAGAATGGGTTAGGGGGATTTCTAGTACTAATACTAATGATTTAACTGACCATATTTTTGATGAAATCAAAGAAACCGATGCTTGGAATTCTCTCATTGATTCCGTTGATAATGCAGCGATTAGCTCAATAGAAAACGCAAAAGCAATTATTGAAAATGCTTTGGCTAATGACACTGAAACACGCCGGCGCAGGGTTGAAAATGGCAACTTATCGGCTGAAATAAAAGAAACCAACTCTGCGTTATTAACTGAAAAAGAGGCGACTGCAATTGCATTACGTGAGTTAAACTCTAAATACGGTGATGTTAGTAGTAACTTATCAGAGTTTAAAAAAACTACCGCAGAGCAAAACTCAGCTACAGCATCAGCCATTCAATCCATCAATACAAAAGTGGGGGACGTATCCACGTCAATTTCAGATGTAAGCCAAACTGTAAATAATCTCAATGGCAAAATTTCAGCTCACAGAACAATGAAAGTTCAAGTTGACGGTAAAGGTCAACAGTATGTTGCAGGAATGACGATGGGAGTGGAAAACACTGATAAGGGAATGCAAAGTAACGTCATCTTTCTTGCTGATAAATTTATGGTTATGAACCAAGCGAATGGCGATCCAGTGCCGGCGTTTATCATAAAAGATGGTAATGTGATCATGAATGGCGCAATCATCGGTAGGGCGTCATTAAATTTCGCTACAATTTCAGACACGATTCAATCTGAAAATTATGTTCCAGGGAAAGCCGGATGGAAGTTGTTTAAGAATGGTAATTTTGAAATAAATAGCTCTTTTCTTGGTGGCGGGCGAATTGAGTTAAATGGCAATGGTTTAGCTGTTTTTGATGAAAAAAATATACTGAGGGTATTGCTTGGTAACCTGAGGAGGTAATATGCCAAATTTTGGTTTAAAAATTTTTTATCAAGACGGTCCTGACGTTTTACTGGATTCGTCTTGCACTATGTGCTGTATTCTAGGAATATGCTGGGTTGGACAACGTCAAACCGGTATTTTTGTGCCCGATGGTTATCAGTATTACATGCATTTAACAAATGGTTCTGGGTATAATATTGATTTTGAGGTAGATGAAGATGGCACCAATATTTGGGTGTGCGGCGCTTTTGATTCGAGAAGTTATTTGGATCACAATCGGCAGGTTATTTTGGAAAATGGAGCTAACGCGTGGGGATATGGAGGTGACAGCGGTAGTGGGTATAATCAACTGTGTATAATAATTGGTTATCCGATACACAATCCTGCATCAGGATTCGGTATTTCATTCACGGGTCAAAATAATTTTTTCTCCATTAATCAGACGTCATTGTGCGCACCTGTAGTATTTAAGGGGGATATTACAATATCAGCTAAAGACGGATGGCGACCAAGCAATATTAATCCGTACCTGAACTTCAACAATTGCGCAGTCTTTGTTTATAGTGAAAAACAGGATTTATCAATTGGAATTGGATATAATCGAAATATTGATGAGCACGTATTATTTGCGCACAACACTGACGGTGTCAAGCTAAGTCGTGATATTTCTATAAAAGTGGTTGTTTTTGCAAAGCAAGAAATTGTAAATACTCAATCAAAATATGGAATGAGAATTTACAATGCCTCTGGTGAAATAGTCTATGATTCAACATCAGGGATTTTAATCAACCCGCAGTTATACACCTTTGGCGCGGTCAAACTTAGAGAGTTCGTTAATATACCCAACATTAGGCGGCCCATGTTTATTCCAACATCTATCGGTGGTTATGCGAGTTTTGATAAATACAGCGGCGTCACTAAACAAATTGGATTTGCTTCAAATGGATTTAGTCTAGCACCATCTTATATAAATCATGAAAATTATAAATGGACCCACCCCTTTAACGGAAGATTCACTTCAACTTTTCCGTTAATGATTTTAGATGCTGAAAATTATTTTAAATTTTAAAAACGGAGCAATGATGAAAAAAACAATATTACTATTCATGTTGTTATTTTCTAGTAATTCGTATTCTGAAAATTTAAATTTATAAATTGCAACGCAATTTATAAAGAAAACACGCTAGGAGGTAAAATAAAAAGCTTTGAAATTAGAAAGGTTAAAAAAATCAATGATAATCATTATGATTTAAAGCTAAAATTAACTGGCTCTATACAGCAAAAATTAGATAATTTCCCGACCGATAAAACTTATACTTTAGTTGATATCAAATGCGCAAACGCCGAAGAAGAAACACAATTAAAAAAGTTGTTTAAATTATAATTCAATTTGTTCAATAAAACCGCTCATGTAGCGGTTTTTTCATGTCTAAAATTTGAGGAAAATTATGTCTTGGTATAAAACAGGCACAATAAATGTAACTAACGGTAGCAATGCTGTGACCGGTTATAACACAAAATGGACGAACCCGTTAATAGGTGTTTGTTCCGGGCAAATGTTGATACTACAAACACAAAATACAATAGAAATACATGAAATTGCATCAATACAGTCCGACACTCAGCTAACACTAGCAAAAACGTATTCTGGAACGAGTAAAACAGGCATTACGTACGAAATACCAACATCACCAAAAGTCTCCATCGAAGCGCTGGCATTGCGAGTATCTGAAATGTTGAATTATTATCAAATTCAACTTGATGCATGGCAAACGATATTAACAGGCGATGGAGATGTGACGTTAACAGCTCCGAATGGACAGGTTGTCACTATACGATCTCAACTATCAATATCAAATGAATTAGTAAAACTTGTTGAGCAAAGCCAGAGTTTTGCACAATCAGCACGCGAATCAGCAACGACAGCAACTAACGCGAGCACATCAGCATCAAATAGCGAAAATACCGCTAGTTCACATGCCGAGAGTGCTCGCTTGTCAGCTACAGCATCAGCTAATTCAGCAGCGCAATCTAGAAATAGCGTAGTATTAGCACAGCAATCAGAAAATAATGCGAAACAGTCTGAGCAAAACGCTGCTAAATCAGCAGATGACGCTAGACAGCACGCATCATCTATTGATCCCGAACAATTTATACAGAAAAGAGAGTTAAACACAATGATCGGCAATCCGGGTTTTGAAATTATGCCGAGTGGTTTAATTCGCCAATGGGGCGTTGTTCAATTGCCCGCTGTCGGTGATTACAATTCTGTTGTGATTGACAGTATAAAATATTATACAAACTATTATCGAATACTATTGCCCATTGCGTTTCCTCATCACTCTGATTCCGTGAATGTAACATTTACGTGCGGGACGTTCAGTAATCAATACACGATGTTCGGCATATCTGCAACTGCGAATCTTGATGGTTCGCCGACATCGTTTACCGTTGCGATTTTGTCATCTGTTCTTGGATATATGCCGACTATTCATTATGAAATCATAGGACATTAATATGAAAATATATTTTAGTAAATCAACCATGGGGTTTTATTTGAGCGTTATACATACTAATATCCCAGACGATGTTGTTGAAATAACACAATCTGAATATAAAGATTTGCTGGAGAAGCAATCGATGGGATATGAAATTATAGATAAAGGTGGAAAACCAACAATCAGAGCGGAGCGTTAGCTCAACGATTGTTTTAAATTCACAATAACATCACTCTACCGCTATCAATTTTCAATTTCACATACTCAACAGCATCTTCTAACATCACAAAATCAGCAATATCAAATAATGTTTTTGCTGTTTGATAGAACACATAACTGTGATCGTCATAGCTGTTGATAATGTAGCATGTCGCCCGTAATTTCATTTTCGAAATCCTCGGGCGACATGCGTATGTAAATTGGTATTGTGTAGTTTATTGTTATCATGATTAACGATAAATGACTTTATGATTTAAAATTGGGTACATATTTGGGTACATATTTAATTTTAACTTAAGATAAAATTAAATATAAACAAAATGATACATTAAAAATCCCATAATCATTTAAAGTAAAAAGTTGGCTGTTCTAGGTTGTTTTTCATGGTGAGTTTTTGCTTAGTATCGTTTTTTATTTAAATTTAATTAAATTGATATTTGTTCATTTTTGTTTTAGTTATTTACGTGTCTTGATTTGCTCACATTGCAAATGCGCACCGATTGAGTACATAACTATTTTTTATATGTGTACAGAATGTAAAAAATGGTGTTAAGTGATACCAAATCAATATTAAATAAACCTTATACAGGGTTGCTCAAGCTAACCGATGATGATGGTTTAGGCGTAAGAATATCACAAAAAGGGACAATTGCATTTCAATTTTGCTACTGATAGAACTGAAAAGCACAAAGGATGACGATAGGGCGTTCGCTTAAAGATGCTCGGTTTTTAGTTGGTGAACTAAGAGATTTATATAACAAAGGAATAGAGCCGAAAAAGCATAATCAAGTAAACAATACAGACATGACTTTGAATGCTTGCCTTGATTATTATAGGAGAAATATGTATAAACACTGAGAGATAAAACTACCACACTGTATCAAGCCGTTGTATGCAAAAATCTTTATGATCAATTTCCTGATATACCTGTTAATGAAATATCTGAGCGTGACTTGGTCACTTTTTTTGAAAAAGCAAAAACAAATTAATCTTAAAAGAGCTAGAACAATAATGAATAAGATTAAAGGAACAAGGCGAACATTCAATGATGATTTTAAACACCAAATGGTCAGTTTTTATTAAAACGGTAAATCAAGTAGTGAAATCGTTGCAAAATATAATTTGACTTCATCAGCATTGGATAACGCAAGTCAGCCAAAGTGGCTCATTTAAAATAAAAGATAATCACAGTCCGCAAGAACAATGGTTGATTGCTTTGCGCAAAGCGCTTAAGCAACACCATGTGGAAACGATAAGCACTGATAATGGGGCGAATAACTATTCTAAACGCAAAACGACATCGTTATAGCGCAACAAAACTATATATTATCAAGTTATTATGCTTATTGTTAGTGTAAATTGAATAAACAAAAATCAGTAAGACTTTATGTAGTTAAAATAGTGATGCTGTTTAACCAAAGCTATCATTCTTATGGTACAAGGCGAATTCGTTTTGATTTGCAAAACGAGAATATTTAGGTATCACGTCGTTATATTACTTGGGAGATGAAATCCTTTATTACTCGTATCAAAATACACCGTTAAACATTATAAATTTCACGATACAGAAGTGAATGAAACATCCACAAAGAATTATTGGCAACAGTAATTCTTTGTGGATGATAAAAAGCAAATTGTTGTCGCGGATTTAACTTATATTCGAGCTAACCAACGTTGGCATTATTTATTGTGTTTTAGTGAATTTATCCAATATGCAGATTGCCATCATGTTGGTAAACATAAAACGGCAGAGCTTGTCATGTTAGCATTAAGCCAAATTAAACAACCATTATCGAAATTGGATTTATTTCATTCAGATCGAGGTGAAAAGTTTGATAATCGGCTATTGGAGGATTGTTTTAAGGCATTTAATATCACGCATTCATTAAGCAAGAAAGAGGGTTTTTATGACAATAAGGTAGCCGAAGCGACATTGA
>NZ_LZGV01000080.1:0-80554 GCF_001690265.1 Gilliamella sp. HK2 | reverse complement strand
GATGTCGGCTCATCACATCCTGGGGCTGAAGTAGGTCCCAAGGGTACGGCTGTTCGCCGTTTAAAGTGGTACGCGAGCTGGGTTTAGAACGTCGTGAGACAGTTCGGTCCCTATCTGCCATGGGCGTAGGAAAATTGAGAGGGTTTGCTTCTAGTACGAGAGGACCGAAGTGAACGCACCGCTGGTGTTCGGGTTGTGATGCCAATTGCATTGCCCGGTAGCTACGTGCGGAATAGATAAGTGCTGAAAGCATCTAAGTACGAAACTAGCCTTGAGATGAGTTTTCCCTGAAGAGATTCAGTAAGGTCCGTTTGAGACTAAGACGTAGATAGGTCAGGTGTGTAAGTGTAGTGATACATTGAGCTAACTGATACTAATGAACCGAGAGTCTTAACCTTACAACTCGGAGTTGTTTTGGAGTTACGCGATAGGATGATTGAAGTTGATGATTGTATAGAGATTGACTTTAAATTGTTTGATAAATGAGAGAGCAGTTTGTTCCGGATTGAGCAATTGCTGTGGATATGAGATAATAGACAGTAATTGAGAGAAGAGAAGACAGGATATGTCTGGCGGTAATAGCGCGGTGGTCCCACCTGACCCCATGCCGAACTCAGAAGTGAAACGCCGTAGTGCCGATGGTAGTGTGGGTATTACCCATGTGAGAGTAGGGTGCCGCCAGACTTTTAAATTTTATTTATATTAACATACCAAATACGGTGGAGCGGTAGTTCAGTTGGTTAGAATACCTGCCTGTCACGCAGGGGGTCGCGGGTTCGAGCCCCGTCCGTTCCGCCACTTCCATTTAGGGGCGTAGTTCAATTGGTAGAGCACCGGTCTCCAAAACCGGGTGTTGGGAGTTCGAGACTCTCCGCCCCTGCCACAAAATAAAATTTATGTTTTAATTTTAGCCAATTAACCGATTTTATCTATATAAATGAAAGAATTTTGTTTACAGATTAACTTTGTCAATTATAATTCCCGCCAACTACTTTTACAATCTAGAGGATAGAACATGGCTGAGAGTTTTATGAGTCAACAACGTTTTTTCGATAATAAGAATTATCCAAGAGGATTTTCTCGCCACGGCGATTTTACTATTAAAGAAGCTATGATTTTAGAAAAGCATGGTTGTGCTTTTAAAGATCTTGACACAGAAGCTAAAAAGCCTACCACTGCAGAAGAAAAATCATTTGTAGAGGTTTGCAAAGGTAAAAAAGAGCCATCAACTGATTTTGAAAAAACATGGTTGAAGTATCTTTCTCGTATCAATAAGCCAAAACGTTTTCATACATTATCTGGTGGAAAACCACAGGTTGATGTAACAGACGATTTTGTAGATAGTGATGACTAATTCTTTAACCAATATTTTTGTGTAATTGAATTAGTAACCGATCCATAGAGCGATAACTTAATGCTTCTGAAACATGTTTTCGTTCTATGGTGTCTGATAAATCTAAATCTGCGATTGTACGCGATACTTTTAGTATCCGGTGCCATGCGCGAGCAGAGAGGCCTAATTTAATTAAAGCTTGTTCTAAATATTCATTATTTTCATTTGATAATTGGCAATAGCATTGAATTTCATTTGTGCTTAATTGGCTATTTAGTTTGCTGCTTCTTTTTAATTGAGTATTTCTTGCTGTTAGAACTCGTTGTTTTATTGTTTCAGTTGATTCTTCTGAAGTTACTTTTTGGCTTAGAGCACCTTTAGGTAGTAAAGGAACTTCAATAGAAATATCGAACCTGTCAAGAAATGGCCCTGAAAGCCGATTCAAATAGCGAATAGTTTGTTGCGGTGTTGTTCTATTATGTGTGCCTTGATAATGTCCTGTTGGGCTTGGATTCATTGCGGCTATTAACTGAAATCTAGCGGGAAATTTTATTTTTGCATTTGCCCTTGAAATGATAATTTCTCCCGACTCAATGGGTTCTCTTAAAGCATCTAATACTTTTCGATTAAATTCTGGTAATTCGTCTAAAAATAATACACCGTTATGCGCTAGAGAAATTTCTCCAGGTTTAGGGATTGTTCCTCCGCCAACAAGTGCTGCAGTTGATGCGCTATGGTGAGGTGCTCTAAAAGGTCTTTTACGCCAATTTTTTATTGATCCATATGAACTGACAAGGCTAGTTATTGCTGCACTTTCAAGTGCTTCATCATCAGATAATTGAGGTAATAAAGAGGTTAAACGCGTTGCTAACATAGTTTTTCCCGTACCTGGAGGTCCAATTAATAATAAATTATGTCCTCCCGCTGCAGCAATTTCTAATGCTCTTTTGGCGTGTTCTTGCCCAATTATATCTTGTAAACTAGCTGGGTTATTGTTACTGTCTTGATATTCACGATATTGAACTGTTGGTAAATCAATTTCTTTATATAAATATTGGCATAATTCTAGTAAATTACTGGCGATTAATGCGTTGTTTTGGTGAATTAAAGAAATTTCTGATTGGTTTTCGGTGGAAATAATTAATGTGCGATTTTTCTTTTTAGAGGAAATTGCAGCAGGTATTGCGCCTTTTACGGCTCTAATATTTCCTGAAAGAGCTAACTCCCCCAAAAATTCATAATGTAATAAATCTTCTGTTGGAATTTGTTCTGTTGCGGCAAGAATAGCAATAGCTATTGGCAAATCAAAGCGGCTTCCTTCTTTGGGTAAATCTGCTGGAGATAAGTTTACCGTTATTTTTTTAGCTGGAAAGGTAAAACCACTATTAATAATGGCACTTCTAACTCGATCTTTTGCTTCTTTAACGGTTGCTTCAGGAAGACCAACTAATACAAAGCCTGGTAACCCATTGCTAATATGAACTTCAACGTTTATTAATGGTGCTTGTATTCCAATAGAGGCTCGAGTATAAATAATTGCAAGTGACATAGTTTCTAATTATTAATTAATATGTTTAATTTTATTATTATCATATTAGAAAATATCGAAAACCCATTAAAGATATTTATTAATGGGATATAACACACAAATAAATAATACGATTTTGCAATGATTTTAATTTGTTTTATTTAAAATGCGTTTTGAAATAAGTAATGATACAAAAAATAGGCAAGTATTACTTAATACTATAGAGGGACCTGTTGGGGTGTCATAAACAAATGAGAATAGCACTCCAGCAACTACCGATAGCATTCCTACTATTATTGCAATTAACGCCATTGTTTCGGGGGTTTTTGAATAATATTTTGCTGTTGCGGCAGGAATGATAAGTAAAGATGTAATAATTAGCGCTCCAACAAATTTCATTGACAGACCTATGGTTAATGCTAGTAGTAAAGTCAAAAGCAATTTTGTGAGCTGTACATTAATGCCATGGCTAAAAGCTAATTCTTCGCTTACAGTGATAAATAAAATGTTATTCCATCGCCAAAATAATAAAGCTCCAATGAATGCTACACAAATAATAATCTGATAAAGATCTGAATATGTTACTGATAAAAGATCGCCAAATAAATATCCCATTAAATCGATACGGATATTGTCCATTAAACTAATTACTACTAAGCCTAGTGATAAGGCACTATGAGCTAAGATACCAAGTAATGTATCAATTGGTAATTGTTTTTGTGCTTCTAACCAAAGTAATCCGATAGCTAGTAAGAGTGTGACAAAAATGACTGCATAAAATAAATTGATATCCAACAAAAAGCCAAATGCGATACCAAGTAAAGCAGCATGTGATAAAGTATCGCCAAAATAAGACATTCTTCGCCAAACAACGAAAGTACCTAAAGGCCCAGTTATGCTAGTTAAACATAATCCCGCTAATAAAGAAGGTAATAGTAATTCAATCATTGTTTTTTCCTTCTATAACTTGGCAAAACAATACGCTTATTTTGCTCAATAGATTGTTTACAACAATCATGTTGGTGATTGTGATGATGTTTATAAATAGCGAGTTGCGAGGTTTCATGTTGTCCAAAAAGAGAAATAAACTCTGGATCATTAGAAACAATTGCTGGTGTGCCAGAGCAGCATATATGATGATTTAAGCAGATTACTTCATCGGTTTTTGCCATGACCAAATGAAGATCATGGGAAACCATTAACACGCCGCAATTGAACTGTTTTTTTGCATCAGCGATTAAATCATATAATAGTACTTGGCCATTGACATCTACCCCTTGAGTAGGTTCATCAAGAATCAGTAATTGAGGGCGCTTAGCTAAAGCTTGAGCGAGCAAAACACGTTGCAATTCACCACCTGATAATTGATGCATAGATTCATTGATTAAATATTCAGCTTTTACCATTGATAATATATTAAAAATATCCTTTTTATTTAACTGACTATTAAGACACATAAAACGTCTAACAGTAATAGGTAGCGTTGGATTTAAGTTGATTGACTGCGGCACATAACCAATCGTTAAGTTAGGTAAGCATGTGATTGTTCCTGAGGTGTATGGCATTAATCCTAAAATAACTTTCACCAGTGTCGATTTACCCGCTCCATTAGGACCAAGTACTGTAATAATTTGATTAAGATGAATGACTAACGAAACATCATATAATATTTTTTGATGGTCAATTTGCACCGAAACATTATCAAGCGAAATGAGAGGAGTCATTTTGTTAATCACCCTTGTCTATAAATATGTTATGTTATATTATAACAATAATTAACTCTATTTTACCATACATAATAAATATAGGAAAATTGTATGAAAAAATATATTCTACTAAATAGTAAAAATTTAGTTTTCTTAATGATACTTGGTTCATTAATGTTTATTCAAAGTATTGTTAATTATGCTAATGCGAAAGTTATTTCGTCTGTAAAGCCAATAGGATTTATTGTCGAAGCAATCGCTTCAGGAGTAACTGATAATGATATTTTACTTCCTGATGGCGCATCTCCACATAGTTATTATTTAAAACCATCTGATTTGGCTAAAGTTAAATCAGCTGAACTTGTGGTTTGGGTTGGCGAAGATATGGAAGCTTTTATGCCAACAATATTAAAAAGTATTGATAAGCAAAAACAAATTGAATTAATGGCAATACCAGAGATTAAAGTATTGCTTCGAACAGGTCATGAGGATCATGAACATGAAGATACTCACTCCCATCCTATACCTGCTAATGGTCATCATGGTGAATATGATGAACATATTTGGCTTTCACCTAAAATTGCCAAGGTGATTGCGCAGTCAATCCATGATCGACTTATTACCCTGTATCCAGATAAAAACGCATTGATTGATGCAAATCTAAACGAATTCATCATAAAACTTGCAGAAACAGAACAAAACATTGCAAAAAAACTCATTAACGTACAAAATAGAGGGTATTTTGTGTTTCATGATGCTTATGGGTATTTTGAATCGCAGTTCGGATTAAAGAATTTAGGCAGTTTTACTATAAATCCAGCAATTCAGCCGGGTGTTCAAAAGGTTTATGCAATTCAACAGGCGCTCAAAGAGCACCGAGCAGTATGTGTATTTCGAGAGCCGCAGTTTAGCCCTGCAGTTATTGAAAAAATAGTGAATGGAACAGATGTAGGTATTGGAGAGCTAAATCCATTAGGAACGGGTATTGCTCTTTCTAAAGATGCATATTCACAATTTTTAGCAAAATTAACAGAGCAACTGTTGGATTGTTTAGATAAAGACTAGTTTTAGAATAAATAGTTAAGGTTAATTTTGGCAAGACAAATAAAATCACCTGATATTGAAAAAAATAATTTTAGAAATACCTATTTTTCAATATTAGGTGTTCTTTTCATTGTTATCTTATTTATCGTTCTGTGGAATCCACTCAATTTGAATCGAACGGTTTATGTTCCTTTAACGCCTCAAGCTGAAACGACTGTAAATGATAACACCCATTCTTCTGTTGTTATCGATGATGGAAAAGTTGAGATGGTAAATGGAAAACCTTCTACAGTTACTGAATCATCAGATATTCCTGAAGATGAGATTGTTAAAGATGAATTAGATGACATTGTTGATGATAAAGATAATACTGTGCAATACACTATTGCACGAGGGGATACCCTGCATGATATCTTGATTCGTTATAACGTTAATCGAAACGACATCTATCAGTTAACGACAAAATTTAAACAACTTGCAAATTTGAGAATAGGTCAACAAATTAGTTGGACGACTGATGATAATCATAATTTGCAAACTTTTAGTTGGACAATCTCCAGTAATAATATTCGAATTTATGAAAAATCGGGCGATAAATTTGTAGAAAGTTCAGAAACAGTTGAAAGTGTACCACAAAATATTGTGATAAAAGGTGATATTAAAAGTAGCTTTGTTGCAGATGCTCGCAAAAATGGATTAACCAGTAATGAAATTGGCGTGATTACTCGTGCTTTGCAATGGCGTTTAGATTTTCGTCGTTTGCAAGTTGGTGATAAATTTTCAGTTGTTTTAACCAGAGAGATGCATGGTAATCGTTTATCTAATAGTCAGCTGTTAGGTGTACGCATTAAAAATGGTACCAAAGATTATTACGCTATTTTAGCAGATGATGGTAAATATTATGATATTAATGCGAACAGTTTGTCGCAAAGTTTTTTCCGTTATCCATTAGCAAAGCAAGCTAGAGTTTCCTCTGGTTTTAACCCTCGTCGCTTACATCCTGTTACCGGTGCGATAACTCCACATAATGGTGTTGATTTTGCAGTGTCTCGTGGTACACCAGTTTTATCAGTTGGTAATGGTGAAGTAGTTATTGCAAAGTATAGTGGTTCGGCTGGTAATTATATTGCTATTCGGCATGGGCGTCAGTATATGACAACTTATATGCATTTGGATAAGATTTTAGTCAAACCAGGTCAGCAAGTTAAACAAGGTGATAAGATTGGGTTATCTGGGAATACAGGGCGTTCTACAGGACCTCACCTACACTTTGAGCTACACATTAATAATAAGCCGGTTAATCCATTGACAGCAAGTTTACCTATTTCGGAAGGGTTGACAGGTAAGTCAAAAAAAGCGTTTTTGTCGAAAGTTAAAACCATTAGCTCACAGCTAGATTTTTAAATTCATACGTTTGTTTTATGCTTCAAAATCGATTTTACCTGAAGCTTTTTTTACAAAAAGAAGACCGCAATATCCTTAAAAAATTATGTTATGATAAGCTAATTTTTATTGGATAATAAATATTAGGTGCAGTTTGAACACGTCAACTAAAACATCAAAAAAACGGTCTCCCAAAAATTCTCCAAAAAATAAAAAAAATAAGAAGTCTACACTTTGTCGCCGGTTTTTGACCTTATTATTTAAACTATTTCTTGTCATTGCAGCTGTGGCTATTGTTTACGGCGTTTATCTTGATCAACAAATCAAGGAGCGAGTTGATGGTAATGTGTGGGAGTTGCCAGCGGCAGTTTATGGGCAAATTATAGATCTTGAGCCTGATAGTGAATATAGTCTAAATGATGTAGTGACAATGTTAGAAGGTGCACAATATCGTCAGCAAGATACAAAAGCCAGCCGCCCAGGTGAGTTTATTGTAAGTAATAATGCTGTTGAGGTTTATCGACGACCTTTTACATTTCCTGATGGTGAAGAACCGTCATTTAGAGTTAGTATTACTTTTTATGAAAATCGTATAGATCGCATTACTAATCTAGAAACTGGGCGCGATTTTGGATTGCTAAAAATTGATCCTAAATTAATTACCATGATGCATTCTCCAAATGGCGAGCAACGATTATTTGTTCCATTGAAGCAGTTTCCTGATTCGTTATTGCAAACATTGGTTGCTACAGAAGATAAGCGTTTTTATGATCATCATGGTGTAAGTTTATATTCTATCGGTCGTGCTATTTTCGTTAATTTGACTACTGGCCGCATCGAAGGAGGCAGTACCTTAACCCAGCAAACTGTTAAAAACCTTTTTCTGACTAATGAACGTAGTTTAAGCCGTAAAATACGCGAAGCCTATATGGCTTTGATTTTAGATGGCCGTTATAGTAAAGAACGTATTTTAGAGCTTTATCTAAACGAAGTTTATTTTGGGCAAGCGGGAGGAGAAGAGATTCATGGTTTTCCATTGGCAAGTCTTTACTATTTTGGGCGGCCAGTTAATGAACTTACATTAGATCAGCAAGCAGTGCTGGTTGGTATGGTAAAAGGCGCTTCGTTATATAATCCGTGGACACAACCTCAACAAGTTATTGAGCGCCGTAACGTGGTGTTAAAACTTGCTCAGCAACAAGGCATAATTGATGATGAGTTGTATAACTTATTAAGTCAGCGCCCACTATCAGTGCTACCCAAGGGTGGTGTGATTTCTCCGCAACCAGCATTTATGCAAGTTGTGCGTAGCGAACTGCGAAGACAATTGGGTGATAAAGCAGATCATTTGTCAGGTATGAAGATTTTTACCACTTTTGATCCGGTAGCTCAATCTGCAGCAGAGCAAGCGGTGACTAACGAAATTGACAAATTGCGCAAATCAACGAAAAAAGAATTACAATCAGCAATGGTTGTAGTTAGTCGAGAAACAGGGGAAATTCGCTCAATTATTGGTAGTGCAGACCCACGTTACCCTGGTTATAACCGTGCTTGGTTAATGCAAAGAGCGATTGGTTCATTAGCTAAACCATCAACGTATTTAACTGCACTTGGGCAACCTGATTATTACCAACTTAATACATGGCTTAATGATAGCCCATTATCGGTTAAGCTTGATAGTGGCGGGTATTGGCAGCCTAAAAATTACGATCGTAAATTCCGTGATCGTGTTATGTTAGTGGACGCTTTGGCACTTTCATTAAATGTACCAACGGTTAATTTAGGTATGGAATTAGGACTGGATGCAACGAAAAATACTTTACAAGCTTTAGGAGTTCCTACGGATCGTATACCTAATCTACCATCAAGATTGCTTGGTGCATTAGAATTAACACCATTAGAAACAGCTCAGATGTTTCAAACTATCACTAATAATGGGCAACGTTCTCCGCTTACTATTTTAAGATATGTATTGACTGATAAAGGTAAGCTAGTTTATCAAAGCTATCCACAACAACTTCAGGCAGTGTCTCGACAATCAGCTTATTTGACAACTTATGCTATGCAACAAGTTGTTAGTTCGGGCACATCTCGTTCATTAAAAGCTAAATACGGTTCGTTTAATTTAGCTGCTAAGACGGGGACAAGCAATGATTCTCGTGATAGCTGGTTTACAGGCGTTGACGGCAGGAATGTTGCTGTTATTTGGATTGGTTTAGATGATCATTCACCAATGAAATTAACTGGAGCTACAGGAGCGCTGAAAATTTATAGTGAATATTTACAAAACAATCCACCAAAGAAATTGGTATTGCCGATACCGCAAAATGTTTTTATGGTACCAATTGATAGTAATGGTCAGTGGCTATGTAATGGCGATGGTGTGCGTACTTTACCCGTATGGACCATTAACCCTAAGGATTTATGTTCTGGAAATAACCAAATGATGGCCACTGAACAGGTACCCAATTGGGTTACAGACCTATTAAATAATTAAGAGGGGGAATAATATGCCTGAATTACCCGAAGTTGAAACAAGTCGTCGAGGCATTTTGCCATATTTAAAAGGACAGATTATACATAAAATTATTGTTAGACAACCTAAATTACGCTGGCCTGTTGATAGCGCTATAAGTAATGCACATGGACAGGTTATTTTAGATATACAGCGTCGAGCTAAATATTTATTGCTACAACTATCTAATAACTGGATCGTAATTCATTTAGGTATGTCAGGTAGTTTACGTATTTTACCAAAGCCTCAAAAAGCACAAAAGCATGATCATATAGACCTCATTTTAGAAAATGGTGTTACATTGCGTTATACTGATCCTAGGCGTTTTGGATCTTGGCTCTGGGCAAATTCGCTAGACGAAATACTGCAATTACAACATTTAGGTCCAGAACCGTTAAGTCATGAGTTTTCAGCTATATATTTATTCGAAAAAGCCAAAAATAGACAGGTTTCCATTAAAAGTTGGATTATGGATAACCATATTGTGGTTGGCGTTGGCAATATTTACGCTTCTGAGTCATTGTTTATGGCGAAAGTCAATCCTAACCGTAAAGTAAGCTCATTACAATTAAATGAATTTGAAAGGCTTGTTGCTGCTATTAAGCAAGTTCTTAGTAAATCCATTGAACAAGGAGGGACAACGCTCAAGGATTTTCTTCAATCTAATGGAAAACCAGGATATTTTGCACAAGAGCTACAAGTTTATGGGCGCAATGGCGAGCGATGTCTAATTTGTGGTGCAGAGATAAAATCGCAAAAAATAGGACAACGCAATACCTTTTATTGTGAATATTGCCAAATATAGCAACGTTAGCTCTACCAAATTATTATTTTTTGTGATTAGTTGCTAAGAATTTTAAATATTTTGCATGTATTGTCTCCCTTTCTTTTACAAAAATATCTTTTTAAGCCCTTTAAACCTTATTTAAATAAGATTAGTATAAGCAACTACAATTAAAGAAGTTATTTTTGTTACTGCGTTGATATACTTTATATAGTAAAACCATTAATATTACAGAGATCTTTTTATTTTAAAGGCTATGGACTTGTTACCTGTTATCAGCTATCTTTTTGCTGAATCATTGTTTATAGCTTGTAAAGTTTAATATATGGGGGGCAATTAGCTGTTGTATCTTAATTTTCAAAGGTTTTGTTTTCTTTTTTACGGGTTTATATTTTATTTAACTCAATGTGTCTTATTTTTATTAAGGAATTTAAGATGATCAAATTCGCTTTTCGCTTTTTGACAACTTGTTTTATTCTATGTTTTACCACGATGGCTAATTCTGAGGTAAGAATTATTATTACCGATGGCGTAAGCTCTGCTAAACCAGTCGCGGTTGTGCCATTTAAGTGGACAGGCTCTGGTCAACCACCACAAATTATAGAAGATATCGTTGCTTCAGATTTACGTAATAGTGGTAAATTTAATCCTGTTGAAGTTAATAGTATGCCACAAAAACCAACAACAGCTTCTGAAGTTACGCCTGCGGCTTGGAATAATCTGGGCGTTTCTGCGGTAGTTGTCGGCTCGATTCAGCCAGATGCTTCTGGGAAATACCTTATCAATTATCAATTAGTTGATATCGTAAATCGCCCAGGTGCCGTTTTAGTACAAAATCAATATTCTATTGATAAGCGTTGGCTCCGTTACGCGGCTCACACTGCAAGTGATGAAATTTTTGAATCATTAACCGGTATTAAAGGTGCTTTTAGAACACGAATTGCTTATGTTGTTAAAACAACTAAAGGACCTTTTTCACATGAATTAAGAGTATCTGATTATGACGGTTATGATCAAATTACTGTTCATCGTTCCAAAGAACCATTAATGTCTCCAACTTGGTCACCAGATGGTAAAAAAATAGCCTATGTAACATTTGAAGGAGGCCATTCTTCACTAGTTTTAAAAACATTGGATAGTGGCGCTGTTCAAACAATTGCGTCTTTTCCACAACATAATGGTGCGCCAGCGTTTTCTCCAGACGGCAGTAAATTAGCTTTTGCCTTATCTAAAGGGGGAAGTTTAAATTTATATATGATGGATTTAAGTAGCAAAAAAATCACGCAAATTACTTCTAATCGTAATAATAATACAGAACCATCTTGGATGCCTGATAATCAAACTATTGTTTACACTTCTGATCAAGCAGGTCGCCCTCAACTCTATAGTATCAACATTAATAGTGGTGCATCTCAAAGGCTAACTTGGGATAATACACAGAATCAAAATGCGCGGGTATCACCTGATGGTTCTTTTATTGCTATGATATCAACCAATAATGGTGAACAACATATTACTCGATATGATATAAGCACAAATACCTATCAACGTTTAACAGACACCTTTTTGGATGAAACGCCAAGCATTGCGCCAAATGGTACTATGATCATTTATAGCTCATCACAAGGATTAGGTACAATTTTGAATCTAGTTTCAACAGATGGTAATTTTAAAGCAAGATTACCAGCAACAGATGGGCAAGTAAAATTCCCTTCATGGTCGCCATATTTATAAGAAGAGGTTATAATATTGCACAATATTGCAATTATTAAAATTGTGTAAAGCACAAGGGCATTATAATATATACCTCTAATCGTTCTGGTTGGTAACGGCTGTTACTTTGAAGTTGGTTAGGTGTGTAAAAATACAGGTAATAATTTATTTAAACAAAAGGAGTTAATACAATGCAATTTTCTAAATTTCTTAAAGTAGCCGCGGTTGCTTTACCACTAATTACTGTCACTGCATGTTCGTCTAATAACAGTAGCAATGTAGCTGGTGTTGCAAGTGGTTCTTTATCAAAAGAAGCTTTAGAGCAATTAAATAAATTACAACAAATCAATACAGTATATTTTGATTTTGACAAATATAATGTTAAATCTGACTATGCAACATTATTAAATGCACATGCAATATTTATTCGTGCAAATAACGTGAAAGTAATTATCGAAGGTCATGCAGATGAACGCGGTACGCCAGAATATAACATTGCATTAGGTGAACGTCGTGCTGCTGCAGTTAAAGCATATTTACAAGGTAATGGTGCTTCTGATAGCCAAATGGAAATTGTATCATATGGTAAAGAAAAACCAGCAGTATTAGGCCATGACGAAGAAGCTTATGCTAAAAACCGTCGTGCTGTAGTAACTTATGCTATCAACTAATAGCATTTTATAACGGCTGATTATTCAGCCGTTTCTTTTCTACATTCATGCTGAGTAATATGATATGCATAAAAAAACACTCGTATTGTTCTTATTTCTTTTATTCACTGGCTGTGCAGCAGGCAGTTCAGAATCGGATAGAACTATTCAGGCACAAGGCCAATTATTAATACAAAATCAGGAAAGGATTAATGATTTACAAGCTGAAGTGGATGCGCTTCGAGGGCAATTAGAAGAAACTAGATACCAACTTAATCAGACGATAGAACGTCAAAAAATGATTCTTCAACAAATGGTTGGTGGCTCGGGCGTTTCTGCAAATGCGAACACTTCTGAGGATAATACTTCTTCATCAACGGCAACAACGCCATCATCTGATTTATCTGGTTGGGAAACTTCGGGTCGTGATAAGGCTGATTATAATTTTATCATGCAGTTTGTTAACGATGGGAAAAAAAGTAATGAGGTCGTTGCGGCATTTCAAAAATTTATAAAAGCTTATCCAAAGTCAGGTTATTTAGCTAATGCTAATTATTGGATAGGTCAACTTTATTATAAGCAAGGAAATAAAGATCAGGCTTCATTTTATTATGCAACTGTAGTGAAAAAGTTTGCGACCTCTTCCAAAGCTGCAGATAGCCTATATAAAGTTGGTTTGATTTTGCTTGAGAAAGGCGATAAGAAAAATGCTAGAATCGTTTTTCAACAAGTTATAAGTAAATATTCTAAAAATAAAAACGTTGTTGATCAGGCTAAAAAAAAGTTAGCCTCGCTAAAGTAAAATGTACAAATAACCATCTGTTAAATAGAAATATCAATAAAAGGGTTGCGTAACATTATAATTATAAGTATTATACCAACCCGAAATTACTTGAAACCTTAAGGAATTAAGTAGTTGTTTTCTGAAATGGGTTGTTAGCTCAGTCGGTAGAGCAGCGGACTTTTAATCCGTTTGTCGAGCGTTCGAATCGCTCACGACCCACCACTCTCTCTAGAAAATTCATCAATCAATCAATCAATCAATCAATCAATCAATCAATCAATCAATCAATCAATCAATCAATCAATCAATCAATCAATCAATCAATCAATCAATTATTTTTTATTAGCCCTTTATAAAGCTTGCTAAGGTGTTAATGAAATAATTTTATTTTGTATTAACAATGTTGGATTGGTGAGAGGATTGCTTTTTATCATTATCGAAATGCTTCGTAGGTGGAAAAAGGGAGATATATCCCTTTTTAAGGTTATTTATTCTTGGCTGCTAATTCAATAATTTTCATTGTTACTTCAAATGATTTAAGAAATGATGATAATGGTAAAAATTCAAAGCATGAATGGAAGTTATGAGCACCAGTAAAGTAATTTGGCGTGGTAAGCCCTCTAGCAGAAAGAGCAGAACCATCGGTTCCTCCACGCATTGCGATGGTTTTTGGTTGAATATTGAGTTGTTCAAATGATTGATAAATTAAATCAATACAGCGACGGTCATTACCTAAATAGTTAGCGATATTGCTATAGGTATCGGTAATGTTACACTCAATTTTTGCTTTTGGATATTTTAAGCTAATAAAACGTATAACTTCTTGTATATAAGCCTTACGCGCCTCATACTTAGCTAAATCAAAGTCACGAATACTCATTTTTAATGTTGTGGTACTTTGATTACCAACGATATCATTAAACCAAAAATACCCTTCTTTGCCTTCGGTATGTTCTGGTGTTTCAAAGCTATCAAAACAGTTAATAATGTCATTGGCAATGCCGATAGGATTGATTAAAACATTTTTAGCAGACATAGGATGAGCAGAGATGCCTTCAATTTCAATAATGGCTGAGCCAGCATTGAATGTCTCATAAACGACTTCACCTAACTCACAACAATCGATTGTGTAAGCAAAATCAGGCTTGAAACGGTTTAAATCCAGTTTTTTGGCACCATTTAAGCCGACTTCTTCATCGGGTACAAAGGCAACATAAATATCGCCATATGTATAATTTTGTTGTTGTAATTGCTCTAACATAGTCATCACAATGGCAATGGCTGCTTTATTATCAGCACCAAGTACGCTAGTACCATCAGTGACAATCAATTCATCATTGAGATATTTATTTAGTTCGGGATGCTGATCGACTTTAAACCAAATATTTTTATCTTTGTTTAATAGAATATCTTGGCCAGTAAAGGTTACTCTCTGTGGCTTAACTTTATCTGATAAGGCAACATCGACAGTATCAAGATGGGCAACATAGCCAATTTTAGGCGCATTTGGGTTATTGCCGGGGAGTTTAGCCGTTACAATACTATGTTCATCAAGATGAACATCTTGTAGATTAAGTTCGATTAACTCTTGTTTAAGTAATTTGGCTAATTCTGCTTGCCCTGGAGTTGAGGGCACATGTGCGCAACCAATAGCGCTTTGGCTTGGAACGTTGACATAGCGTAAAAAACGTTTAACTAGTTGTTCGGTAATATTCATAATATTTTGACTCCTTGTTGTGACTAATTATTTACTGGCGGGTAAACATAACCGCTATCAAAACCAATTGGTAGGCCGAAGAACCAAAAAAGTAATAAGTTTATCGTTAATGCAATAAGCAGTGCAGCGGTATAAGGAATCATCATTGAACTTAATGTACCTACACCTGTGTTTTTACAGTATTGCTGGCAATAGGCAATAATCAGAGGGTAAAAAGCAAACATAGGCGTACTAACATTAACCGCAGAACTAATGCGGTAAGCGGCTTGAGTTAATTCTGGCGAGATACCAACAGACATAAGCATAGGCACAAAAATCGGCGCTAAAATAGCCCACTTCGATGATGCCGAGGTAATTAACACATTTAACATACTTGTTAGAATGATCACACCAAATATGGTTACAACTGGAGGCAGATGCAGTGCTTTTAATAAATCGGCGCCACCAATTGCAATTAATGTTCCAATTTGTGAATGAGAAAAGACATATAGAAATTGAGCACAAAAGAAAGCAAAAACAATGAATGGAATAAGTGATTTAGTGATATTTTCCATTGATTTTACTATATCGCGTGATGATTTAAATGTACCAGTTATAAAACCATGTATTAAGCCTGGAATAGCAAAAAATACAAATAATAATGGCACAATAATTTGCATAATTGGAGCCTTATTGCTTGTCATGCTTCCATCAGATGCACGCAATAAAGAGTTTTCTGGTAACAATAATAAAATTAAACCAATAGCAATAATTATAAAGACAATTGAAGCTACTTTGAAAGCACGATTTTCAACGGGTGTAATCGCTGGCGAGTTGGCAATGTTATCTAATTTTAGATCACTATTTAAAGGCATGGTTGCATTTAATCGAGGCTCGACAATTTTATCGGTAACAAACCAGCAAGCTAATAATACAAAAAAGGTACCGCCAAAACTTAAGAAATAGTTACAAAGTACATTGACTTGATAAGATGGATCAATAATTTGTGCTGCACTTTGAGTAAAACCTTGCATGATTGGATCGATAATAGATGGTGTATAGCTTGAACTAAATCCACCAGCTAATCCAGCGAATGAAGCCGCAATCCCAGCTAACGGGTGGCGACCAATTGCATAGAACATCATAGCCGATACGGGCATTAAAATCACATAAGCTGAGTCAGCAGCAATGTGGCAAACCATACTGACAAAAATCACTGATGGTGTGACTAAATTTTTCGGGGTAATAGCCAGTAATTTTTTGAGTAGCACATGGATATAACCACTGCTCTCAGCAATACCTATGCCTAATGTCGCCACAATTGTAATTCCAAGCGGTGGAAAGTTGATAAAATTAGGTACCATCTTAGTAAAAAAAGTAACAAGATGCTCAGGCGCTAACATATTAACAACAACAAGCTTATCTTGCGTGACAGGATTAATATAGTTAAAACTCACAAAAGAAAGCAATAGCGAAGCAACAAAACAGATGACTAAAGCATAGAAAAAAAGAGTGGTTACATCGGGGATTTTGTTTCCAATTCGTTCAATAGTATTTAGAAAACCCCCTGTTCTTATTGGTGACGGATTTGTTGTCTGATTCATAATAAAATTAGTGTAAATATTGTTCGAATTGACAATCTAACACATATTTATAATGTGGGCAAATAACGTTGTTTTATACTGAAATTATCCTTTTTCTGAATATTTTTTACATCACTATTTTTTACCTAATTGATGTGGTTGGTATTGTGTCAAAAGTGCATTCCAAAGATGAACAAAAGATTAATTTTATAAGAGATAATGTTAAATTTATACGCTAGCGGCTTACCTAATAAAAGGCAAAGTTTATTGAAAAAAGCATGGTGGTTTTAAGCGATAGTTTGTAGACTATGCATCATTATCCGTTTTAGGTTGTATACTTTGTATATAAATTAAATATGAATCTTTTAAAATCTTTAGCAACCGTAAGTTCCATGACAATGGTTTCCCGTGTATTAGGTTTTGTGCGCGATGCCATTATTGCGCGTTTTTTTGGCGCAGGCATGGCGACCGATGCTTTTTTTGTTGCTTTCAAATTGCCTAATTTGCTACGGCGTATTTTTGCTGAAGGCGCCTTTTCTCAAGCCTTTGTGCCCATTCTGGCTGAATATAAGAATCAACAAGGTATTGAGGCAACACGTACTTTTGTTGCTTATATAGCTGGGCTTTTAACCTTAGTATTAGCTTTTGTCACCTTAATTGGCGTTGTTAGCGCACCTTTTATTATAATGTTAACGGCTCCCGGATTTATGCAAGAGTCAACCGAAAAATTTGAGCTTGCAACGACCATGTTGCGTATAACCTTTCCTTATATCTTTTTTATATCACTGGCTTCACTTGTTGGCGCGATACTCAATACATGGAATCGCTTCTCTGTTCCTGCTTTTGTTCCAACACTATTGAATGTCAGTATGATTCTATTCACGCTATTTTTGACTCCTTATTTTAACCCTCCAGTATTAGCGCTTGCTGCATCGGTTGGTGTAGGTGGTATTTTGCAATTACTGTATCAGCTTCCCTATTTAAAAAAAATTGGCATGTTAGTGTTGCCACGTATTAGTTTTAAAGATAGTGGTGTTTGGCGAGTCTTGAAACAGATGGGACCGGCAATTTTAGGGGTGTCAGTAGGGCAAATCTCTTTAATTATTAATACGATTTTTGCCTCATTTCTAGTTTCAGGATCGGTCTCATGGATGTATTATGCAGACCGCTTAATGGAATTTCCTGCTGGCGTGCTTGGCGTAGCATTAGGTACGATTTTATTACCCTCGTTAGCGAAAAGTTTTTCTAAAGGTGATCATAAGCAATATTCTGAGGTATTAGATTGGGGATTGCGACTTTGTTTTTTACTGGCTTTGCCAAGTACCGTGGCATTAGGCGTTATTTCTCGTCCTCTTATATCAACATTATTTGAGTATGGGCAATTTACCCTAAATGATACCTTAATGACACAGCGAGCCTTAGTGGCTTATTCTATCGGTCTACTTGGATTGATTTTAATTAAAGTGTTAGCACCCGCATTTTATTCGCGTCAGGATATTAAAACTCCCGTCAAAATTGCAATTGTTACGTTAATTTTAACACAGCTAATGAATCTTGTTTTTATTGGGCCATTACAGCATGCAGGCCTTTCACTATCCATTGGTTTAGCCGCTTGCTTTAATGCTGGATTATTGTATTGGCAACTGCGTAAAAAACAACTTTATCAACCCCAACCTGGTTGGTATCTCTTTTTAATTAAAGTCATTATTGCCGTAATATTAATGTCCACAGTGTTATGGTCTGGCTCACAGCTATTACCTGATTGGTCAACGGGTTCAATGTGGGTTCGTATAGGGCGATTATTTTTATTGGTAATTGTTGGCATCGTTGTTTATTTTGCATCATTGATTGCTATGGGATTTAAGATTAAACACTTTATTAAACGAATTGATTAACAACAACCAATAATTAAAATTTTGTTAAAAATTTTAGGTAACAGGAACGTTTAAGTAAAAATTAATAAGCAAATAAGATGAATAAAGTGTCTTTTTTACTCTCCCCATTATTGATGGTGTAGTTTATTTTTATTGAGTTGTTTTTTTTCGATGTATTTCGCATTTTTGCAATACCATTACGAAGCTTTTTGGGACGCATTTCAGTTACTAGATTTTGATACTTCAATTTATTTCTATCAAAATAAATTTGTAGATACATTATGGGTTTTTAGCGTGTTGTCGCTTGTTTTGCATTACGCTAATGTTCATTTTGTTAATAAAATCAATGTAATACTATTGATTTTTATGATGATGATATTTTCAATAATTGCTGCATTTATTCAACAAACTATAATTGTTTATTACTACGAGATACCTATTTTCCCGATAATAATAATAGTTATCTCATCAGTTATTTCTTGCGCTTTGCTATACAGCTTATTAATTTACTATTTAACAAATTTCTTTGAAAAATACTTTATAAAAAGCAAACAGTCATTTGCAATTACCGCAACTAATAGCTCAACTATTCACTTCATTTTATTTTCAACGTTTATTGGTTTTATTTTGATTAAAGGGTATGAATTAATCACTAATGCTTTTGACTTAATGCTTAGTGGTTTTCAAGAGTCTTTGTATATTGGTGCTATATTGCTTGGACTGTTTTTGTCTAAAAGCTGTTTTAAGCAACCCTTTAATAAAATTCAATCAGAAAAACTCATTAAAAGTATTTCTGTGTCTGCCATGATGATTTTTATTTGCGACATTCTTTATTTTACTTTCATGTACAAAATGCCGATAAGATATTATATTAACGCTGATGTATTGATACATGCAGGTCGTAGCCTACTCCTATTAGTATTGCTTATTATGCTAATTTGTTTGATTATTAATAAAGTGACTAAGCATTATTTTTTAAAACAAAAATAATAGAGATCAAATAAAATCAATGGGTTTTCTGAATGTTTTTAGCGTAAAATGAAGATTATTGGGGATTGTGTAGTTTCGAATGTGCTAACATTTGCTATTAAAAAATAGCTTAGGTTATTCCACCTAAATTGGGTGGGATTTCGTCTAAAAATACCCTAAACCAAAGTAGTCAAAATAACTAATTTTATACCTAAACAAAAATGTACGTGAAAGTTTTGATGATGCTTTCTAGTTTTATTAGAAATCTAAGCAAAGCAAGATTACATTACCAATATTCTATTCCACGTACTATTTTTCTCTCTATATTCACCAATTTTGTTTCCGCATTTTCTTCATTATCGTCTGTTAAAATTCTTGTTTCGGCTGTGCAATCTCCATACACATTCCTATTATGATAAGATGATATAGTCTTGCCTTTTTATCACCCAAAATAGTTGTAATGCTTTCTAATAAATCATCAGAGTAAGTAGCGATAGTTTATTTTTTTATATGTCTTGAATAAGGGGCATATTCAATAATTGAAGAATATTCATTAAATGCCTGTATTCGATTAAACTTTGTTTTATTATCACATCCTATTAATGTAATAACAAAGCAGTTGATGAAGATAAATTTACCGATGATCTTCATTCCGTAATTTCTTAAGCTTTATTGTTATTTATCATTCAAAAATAAACCCGCTTGCAATCAGCGGGTTTATTAATTTAATAGTAAATGATTATTAAACGTCCAAATAATCCAAGATTCCTTCGGCTGCTTTTCGCCCTTCGCTAATCGCTGTGACTACTAGATCAGAGCCACGAACAGCATCGCCACCAGCAAAAATTTTGGGATTGCTGGTTTGATAGCGGTTAGCTTCTGGCGCGATGATTCGGCCTTGTGGGTCAAAATCAACACCATGCTCAGCTAGCCAAGGCATGGCATGGGGTTTGAAGCCAAATGCCATTATTACTGCTTCGGCAGGTAGAATAAATTCAGAACCTTCAACAATAATTGGTGAGCGTCGTCCTTTTGCATCCGGTTCACCAAGTTCAGTTTTGACCATTCTTACCCCCGTTACTTGTCCTATTCCATTAATTTCAATACTTAAGGGTTGGACATTGAATTGGAAGTTTGCACCTTCTTCTTTGGCGTTTTTGACTTCTCGTTTTGAACCTGGCATATTGGCTTCATCTCGGCGATAGGCGCAGGTGACGTCGCTTGCCCCTTGGCGAATAGATGTTCGTACACAGTCCATTGCCGTATCACCACCACCTAATACCACAACACGCTTACCTTTCATGTCAATGTATGGTGTCTCTTGGGTTTGTGGGTGATTCATAAGATGTTTGGTATTGGCTATTAAAAATGGTAAGGCATCATAAACACCGTTGGCATCTTCATTTTTTAGTCCTGCACGCATGGATTGATAGGTACCAGTACCGACAAAGACGGCATCAAATTCATTAATCAAATCATTTAATTGAATATTTTTGCCTACTTCAGTATTGAGATGGAATTCAATACCCATTTCAGTAAATATACGTCTGCGATTGATTAATACGTCTTTATCAAGTTTGAACGCAGGAATTCCAAATGTAAGTAATCCACCAATTTCAGGATGACGATCAAAGACGATAGGCGTTACGCCATTGCGCACTAATACATCGGCACAAGCAAGACCAGCAGGACCAGCGCCAATTATGGCAACTTTCAATCCTGTTTGCTCAACATTGGATAAATCAGGTTTCCATCCCATTTTAAACGCGGTATCTGTTATATAACGTTCAATATTGCCAATGGTGACAGCACCAAATTCTGCATTTAAAGTACATGAGCCTTCACAAAGGCGATCTTGTGGGCAAACACGTCCACATACTTCAGGCAAACTATTGGTTTGATGAGATAGTTCAACCGCTTCTAATATTTTACCTTCATTAACCAATTTTAACCAATTTGGGATATAGTTATGTACAGGGCAACGCCATTCACAATAAGGATTACCACAAGCTAGGCAGCGATCTGCTTGCGCTCGGGATTGTGAGGCGGAAAAGCCTTCATAAATTTCAACAAATTCTATTTTGCGAATGTTTAGCGATTTTTTGGGCGGTTCAACACGTTGTAAATCGATAAACTGGTAAACATTTTGACTCATTTCGTGCTCTCCTTACTTACTGTGCTTGAATGCGTAGTTCTGCTGATGAGCGACTACGGTGCCCTAATAAGGCTTTGACATCACTGGATTTAGGTTTGACTAAGACAAATTGTTTAGCAAAGTCATCCCAATTAGCTAAAATGTCCTCAGCTCGTGATGAATGCGTAAGTTGAGCATGTTCCATGATTAAACCACGCAAATGTTCTTCGTGGATAGAGTAATCAGCAACATTGAGTAATTCTATGAGTTCTTTGTTAATGCGTTTATGGAAATCACCGTCTGTATCTAAGATATAAGCAAAACCACCAGTCATTCCTGCACCAAAGTTAATGCCTGTTTTTCCTAACACGCAGACAATACCGCCAGTCATATATTCGCAGCCATTATCACCTATTCCTTCAACCACACTAATTGCGCCTGAGTTTCGCACAGCAAAACGTTCACCAGCGCGACCGGCAGCAAATAGTTTGCCGCCTGTTGCGCCATATAAACAGGTATTTCCGGCAATGGTTGCTTCATGGCTTAAAAATGCCGAACCTTGTGGTGGGCGAATAACAATACGCCCACCAGTCATACCTTTACCAACATAATCATTCGCATCCCCAGTTAGCGTTAAGTCTACGCCACCAGCATTCCATACGCCAAAGCTTTGACCAGCAGTCCCATTAAAATTGAGCGAAATAGGATCAGCTGCTAAACCTTGATCGCCATATTTTTTGGCAATATAGCCAGATAAGCTAGTGCCTACAGAACGGTCAGTATTTTGAATGTCAAAATAGAAACTTTTGCTTTGGCGATTATCAACACATTGTTGCGCTTGTGTGATGATCTCTTTATTTAGTACACCTTTATCAAATGGTTTATTGTCTTCAACGCAATAAACTGGTTTACCATCAATTGGTTTTGCTGTTTTTAGCAATCCTGATAGATCCAATTTTTGTTGTTTGGCGGTGATCCCTTCAAGTTCTAATAGTAGATCTGTGCGCCCAATTAGATCGACAATACGACTTACGCCAAGTTCTGCCATGACTTCTCGAGTATTGCGAGCAATAAAGCGGAAGTAATTCATCGCTTTTTCAGGCAGGCCGTGATAGTGCTCACTACGTAATTTTTCGTCTTGCGTTGCAACGCCAGTTGCACAGTTATTTAGGTGACAAATACGTAGATATTTACACCCTAAAGCAACCATAGGACCTGTACCAAATCCAAAGCTTTCAGCACCTAAAATAGCAGCTTTAACAATATCAGCACCTGTTTTTAAGCCACCGTCAACTTGCAGGCGTATTTTGTGACGTAACCCATTGGCAACTAATGATTGTTGTGTTTCAACCAATCCAAGTTCCCAAGGGGAACCGGCGTATTTTACCGAGGTCAATGGGCTAGCCCCTGTGCCACCGTCATAACCTGAAATAGTAATTAAATCGGCATAGGCTTTAGCAACGCCTGTTGCGATGGTACCAACACCGGGTTCGGATACGAGTTTAACCGAAATCATAGCGTGTGGATTGATCTGTTTTAAATCAAAGATTAGTTGTGCCAAATCTTCAATCGAGTAAATATCGTGATGTGGTGGCGGTGAAATTAATGTCACACCGGGTACAGAAAAGCGTAATTTTGCAATATATGGTGTGACTTTATCACCAGGTAATTGACCGCCTTCCCCCGGTTTTGCGCCTTGTGCTACCTTTATCTGGATAACATCAGCACTCATTAAGTAACTTGGTGTTACGCCAAAACGACCTGATGCAACTTGTTTTATACGTGAAACTTTTATGGTGTTGTAACGTGCAGGATCTTCACCCCCTTCCCCTGAATTGGAAAATCCGCCTAGTGTATTCATCGCTGTGGCAAGGGATTCGTGCGCTTCTGGACTGAGTGCTCCAATGGACATGGCTGCTGAATCAAAGCGTTTAAATAATGATTCTTCGGGTTCGACTTGCTCAAGCGGTATGGTTGCATTTTCAGGTGGATTGAGTTTTAATAAATCGCGCAATGTGGTAATAGGGCGATGATTAACTATATCAGCATAACGTTTGTAATCTTCATAATTACCATTATTGACTGCTTTTTGTAGTGACTGCACAACATCAGGATTATAGGCATGATATTCACCACCGTGGACAAATTTAAGTAACCCACCTTGTTCTAAGGGTTTTCTTCTTAACCATGCGCTTTTTGATAAGTTAAATTGGTCTTGGGAAAAATCATCAAAATTAGCGCCACTAATACGGCATGTGACACCTTGAAAACAAAGTTCAACGACTTCTTCATGTAATCCAACGACTTCAAACAGTTTTGAGCAACGATAAGATGCGACTGTTGAAATGCCCATTTTGGACATAATTTTATATAAACCTTTATTAATCCCATTGCGGTAATTAACTATCGCTTCACGATGAGATTTGTTTATCGTACCATTATCCACCATTTGGGATAAGGTTTCATAGGCTAAATAAGGGTAAATTGCTGTTGCACCAAAACCAAGAAGTACGGCAAAGTGGTGCGGATCACGACAACTTGCCGTTTCAACAATAATATTGGCATCGCAGCGTAAATTCTTTTCAACTAAGCGTTGTTGAACAGCCCCAACTGCCATAGGTGCTGGAATGGGTAGACGGTCGGGAGCAATATTTTTATCTGATAAAATCAGTAATACGGTGCCATTGCGAACTTTTGTTTCAGCATCACCACATAATTGTTCAATAGCATCACGCAAGCTACCATCAATTTCATAAGTGATATCTAATGTTTCTGATTTGTAGTAACGTGATTCTAGCGCTGTTAATTGTTGTAGATCCGAATAGACTAAAACAGGATATTTAAAAGCAACTCGATGCGCTTGGCCTTCTGCTTCGGCAAATACATTCATTTCACGACCAATACTGGTTGAAAGTGACATAACGTGTGCTTCACGCAGGGGATCGATAGGTGGGTTAGTAACCTGCGCAAATTTTTGGCGGAAATAATCATAAATTGATCGAGGCTTATTTGATAATACCGCAAAAGGTGTATCATCGCCCATTGAGCCAGTAGCTTCTTGCCCATTTTCGCCAAGTACTCGGATGCATTGATCGAGTTCTTCAGCACTATAACCAAACTGTTTTTGGTAGGTTGCTAGTAATGTATCATCATAATCGCGCGAACCGATGCTATCATCGGGTAAGCTTTCAAATGGGATTAATTGCTTAACATTTTTTGTCATCCATTCTTTATAAGGATGACGTTTTTGTAAATCATTATCGGTTTCAGCAGATTGTAAAATGCGGCCTTCTTCCGTATCGATAACTAACAATTCACCTGGACCAACACGTCCTTTAGTAACTACTTCGTCGGGCTGATAATCCCAAATACCAATTTCAGAGGCACAGGTGATAAGTTTGTCTGTGGTAATAACATAACGTGCAGGGCGTAATCCATTACGATCTAAGTTACATGCCGCATAACGGCCATCAGACATAACAATGCCAGCAGGCCCATCCCAAGGTTCCATATGCATTGAGTTGAAGTCAAAAAAGGCACGTAGATCTTCATTCATGTCTGGATTGTTTTGCCATGCAGGGGGAACAAGTAGGCGCATAGCTCGCACTATATCCATTCCTCCAACTAAAAATAGTTCTAGCATGTTATCTAATGAACTTGAGTCAGAACCAGTGACATTCACAAATGGGGCTGCATCTTGTAAATCAGGGATAAGTGGCGTTTTAAATTTATATGATCGTGCTTTTGCCCATTGGCGATTGCCCTCAATAGTATTAATTTCGCCATTATGTGCCAGATGTCTAAAAGGTTGAGCTAATGGCCAACGTGGAACGGTATTGGTTGAAAAACGTTGGTGGAATAAACAAATCGCGGTTTCCATACGAATATCGGCCAAATCTAAATAGAATCGAGGCAAATCTTTAGGCATACATAAGCCTTTATAAATATTGACCTGATTTGAGAAACTACAAACATAAAATGTATCGTCTTGTACGCGTTTTTCAATGCGGCGGCGAACCATATACAAACGGCGCTCTAAATCAATCTTTGTCCAACCAGCTGGTGCATTAACAAAAACTTGTTCAATTCTTGGTAGCGATGCAAGTGCGATTTCACCCAGAACACTTTTATCAATCGGCACTTCACGCCAACCTAAAATAGATAAGGTTTCTTCGGCTAATTCTTCTTCGACTATCTCACGGCTAGCTTGCGCCTCGGCTTCATCTTGGCTTAAAAACAACATGCCTACTGCATAATTCGTCGCTAAACGCCAACCGGCATCCTCGGCGACTAGACGAAAAAATCGGTCAGGTTTTTGTAATAAAAGACCACATCCATCACCGGTTTTACCATCCGATAATATCGCGCCACGGTGTTGCATACGAGCAAGCCCGTGAATTGCAGTACGCACCACTTTATGACTTGGTTGCCCCTCAATGTGAGCAATTAACCCAAATCCGCAGTTATCTTTTTCATGATGCTGGTTATATAACATATCATTGCCTCTAATTCATCGTTTTTATAATTTGAGAAGGTATAGGCATTAATCCCATATTAGGTATGAAGTTAATTAAAAAAACGTTTTCGGTCAAATAAATATTACTTATAAGTTAATCTTCTCATAACTTATATTTGAGTTATTAATTAAGCTAATAATGACATATACCACTATGATTTTTTAAGTGTTTATAAATTTAAATTGTTTTTTTTAAAATAGCGTATATAAATTAGCTATAAGTTTTTTTTCTTTTATGTTAAAAACTTTCAGAAAAGTATCTGTTTAAGTATAAAATTTAACTCAAGCTAACGACTATAAGTGATGGCGGTATCTTGCTATAATTTGTTATCTTTTATTTTTAATCTATCAATAATGCAAACTAAAATTACAATTGTTGGGGCGGGCGCTGCTGGGCTTTTTTGTGCTGGCCTATTGGGGCAAAAAGGGTATGATGTTACCGTAATTGATAATGGTAAAAAGCTCGGGCGTAAAATTTTAATGTCTGGTGGTGGTAAATGTAATTTTACTAATTTATCTGTTGAGCCATCCCATTATATTTCTCATAATCCACATTTTTGCAAATCTGCTTTAAAGCGCTTTACCCAGTGGGATTTTATACAATTAGTCAACCAATATGGTATTAGTTATCATGAAAAAGCTCATGGCCAATTATTTTGTGATAATTCAGCGCAAGATATCGTTGATCTGCTAGTAAAAGAGTGCCAAAAGGGGCATGTTAATTTTGTGATGCGAACCCAAGTTGAAGATATTGATAGTAATGGGCAAGGGTTTCAATTATATACTTCTGGTGGCATTATGGATAGTGAAAATCTTATTATTGCTACAGGCGGTTTATCTATGCCCGCACTCGGTATGACATCAATAGGCTATAAAATTGCTGAAAAATTTGCTATTCCTGTTGTACCAGTAAAAGCTGGATTAGTGCCTTTTACGTTGCATAAGCCTTTACTGGATGTGCTTGCAAATTTGTCTGGTATTGCAATTCCAGTTGAAGTTTCTAATCAAAGAATGAGCTTTAAAGAGAATCTATTATTTACGCATCGAGGGCTTTCTGGACCAGCTATTTTACAATTGTCGAGTTATTGGCAAGCTGGTGAATCAATCACTATCAATTTATTACCTGAATTAGTATTTGAATCATCGTTTAAACTATTATTAGAACAAAACCGCAATCAGACTATAAAAAACTGCTTGGCGTCGCTTTTACCCAAAAGGCTCATTGAAGCATTAATACAATTAAATTTAATGGACGATTTAACGGTGAAACAGCTTACCCCTAGACAACAGCAGCAACTTTATTACAACCTAACACACTGGAAAATTACTCCAAATGGAACAGAAGGTTATCGTACTGCCGAAGTCACACTGGGCGGTATAAGCACTGATGCGTTATCCTCCAAAACTATGGCGGTTAAAACACTTCCTAACCTCTATTTTATTGGTGAGGTGGTTGATGTTTCGGGGTGGCTCGGAGGTTATAATTTCCAATGGGCATGGAGTAGTGCATTTGCATGTGCTCAGGCGTTTAATTGATCGTTTTTGATGCTTAAAATTAAGCATCAATTACCCCCATCTGAATATGATACTTTTTGACTTTATATTGTAATGTTGTGCGTGAAATATTTAAGTTTTTTGCCGCCGTTATAATTTTGCCATTAGCTTGATTCAATGCGTCAATAATCAGTTGCCGTTCAAAGTTTTCAACTTGTTCGGTTAAGTTACCTCCATTAGGAGATGTTTGAACAACTGTTTCATTGTGCTTATTTGTATTATCATCTTCAGACTGCGGGTTATTAAGTTCAAATAACTCTTCATCAAGGGTAATATGCTGTAATTCACCAGGTTCGTTTTGAAGTACCATACTTCTGACAATGGCATTTTCAAGCATACGCACATTACCAGGCCAATGTGCTGACATTAATTGTTGTAGTGCTTGTTTACTGATACCACTAATGACTATATTTACATCGTTTTTATGTTTATCAATAAAATAACGAGCTAAAACGGGAATATCTTCTGTTCTGTCTCGCAAAGCAGGAAGTTTAATTAAACCAACGTTTAATCGATAAAATAAATCGCCTCTTATTTTTCCCGTTTTTAGCAACTCTGTCGGTGATTCATTCATGGCGGCAACGATACGAACATCTGAATGTTGTTCTTTACTACCACCTAATGGCCAATAGGTTTTCTCTTGTAGAAATCGCAATAGCTTACTTTGCATATCAAAAGGCATTGCATTAAGTTCATCAAGAAACAGTGTGCCTCCGTTAGCTAGCGCTAAATAACCCTGACGGTTTTCGGCCCCCGTAAACGCACCTTTGACTGTGCCAAATAAAGTGCTTTCAATCAGGGTAGTTGGTAACGCACCACAATTAAGTGAGATGAAAGCTTTGTCACGGCGTTGACTTGTCTGGTGTATTAAGCGAGCAAACAGTTCTTTACCTGTTCCTGTTTCACCTACAATTAGTACAGGAACATCATTGCGTCCTAAAATATTGGTTTGGTCAATCACTTTCTGCATTTTTTCCGAAACAAAAACAATATCGGGTAAAGGCTGTTCTTTATTGTGGTATAACTTACTATGTAATTTAAAAACTTGATCTTGCAAATGTCTAACCGTTGATAAGTTTCGGCCTATCTCAATGGCACCAATGATTTCTTCTTTATTATTATAAAGCGGAACAGTTGTATGCAAATAATCAACCAACTTACCAACATGGTTATAATAAGTTTGGTAGTTATCTTGGTATTCTTTACCAAGTTGCAAAGCTTGCAACATAGTACTATCTTCTTTTTTTAAGTTGGGGTAAACCTCAAGCATGGGGTTACCAATAGCTTGCTCTTTAGGGTAGCCATCGAGTTCTGCACTTTCCTGATTGTAATAAATATAATTGCCATTTTTATCAATAATAGCTATCGGTTGATGGATTAAATCAAAAAAATGTTTAAATATTTCCAATGCTTGTAATAACTCAGGATCAATGGTCATGATATTAGTACCTTTTTATGTTTGGATTATTTACTAAATTTTGCTTCGTTTAATTTAAATGCTTTTCGGCCATCATCAAAAAATGACAAATTTTTGTCATAAAAACATATTTTGTACTAAATGACTAATTTTAATTTTGGGGCTAAACTTATTAACTAATTGATTATATTTGATTCTAATTTTGGCATGCTGATTGCATTACCAGTGAGAAGTCTGTTACATATTTCTATATACTAAATTAACTGGAGGTCATATGTCTGACTCAATTATGTCAAATTATAACAAATTACGTACCAATCTTGTAACAAAAGATCGCCGCTTTAGTGCTCAAAATGGCAAATTATGTTTTGATGGGGTTAATTTAGAAGAATTAGCCAAAAAATATCCAACTCCTTTTTATGTGTTTTCTGAGAAAGAAATTGATCGCAATGTTCAAGAAATAAAAGATGCATTTAAGGCTCATCCAAATACAAAAATCTTCTATGCCTCAAAAACCTGCTCAGTTATGGGGGTGCTTAAGGCGATTAAAGATGCAGGTATTTATGCCGAAGCAAACTCGATGTTTGAAGTGCGTAAATGCTTAGAAATAGGCTTTAGTGGTAGCCAAATTGTGTTCAACGGTGTGGTTAAAAAACCAGTTGATTTGGAATTTGCAATCCAAAACGATCTTTATATTATCAATGTTGATAGTTTATATGAGCTTGATATTATTGATGAAATTTCAAGGCGTTTGAAGAAAGTTGCAAATGTTTGCGTGCGTGTTGAGCCAAATGTGCCGTCAGCAACCCATGCAGAATTGGTTACAGCTTATCATGCCAAATCAGGTATTGATTTAGAACAAGCAGAAGAAACTTGCCGACGCATTCTCGAAATGCCATATGTTCATTTACGTGGTTTGCATATGCATGTTGGGGATCAAGTACCCGAAGTAGAACCTTTTGCAAAAGCAACGAAAGTATTAGTTGATGAATCTCGCCGTTTAGAAGAAGTACTTGGTATTAAATTTGATTTAATCAACGTTGGAGGCGGTATTCCTGTTCCATATAAGTATGACGAAGAAAATGGCAATCCATTGCAAGATAATATGTATGCAGGGATTACTGCTCAAGACTTTGCTGACGCGGTAATTAGTGAAGTACACAAATGGCGTACTGATGTTGTAATCTGTATTGAACCAGGTCGTAAAGTAACTGGTTCTGCCGGCGTGCTTGTCACCGAGGTTGCTTGTGAAAAACGTAAAACTAACTACGATTTAGACGGTAACATTGAAGAGCATGTTGAGTGGAAATTTGTTGATGCTGGTTATAGCGTTTTATCTGATAGTCAACATTTTGATTGGTTCTTCTATGTTTATAATGCGTCAAGAATCAATGAAGAACACGACGAATATATTAAATTAGCTGGTCCTTTATGTGATGGTGGCGACTACTTCCATGTCGGTGTTAAAGGTGAAGAATTTTTAATGCCAAAAGATACGCAAATTGGCGATATTGTTGCTTTCTTGGATGCAGGTGCTTATACCATTGAAAGCCAAACAGTCTATAACAATCGCCCTCGTACATCTGTTGTTATGATAGATAAAGAAGGTAAAGACAGATTGATTCGCCGTGAAGATACTTACGAAGATATGGTTGGATACGACGTGTATTAATCATGAACTATCTGGAGCATTTATTGCTCCAGATATTACAATGTGAGGTTATTATGAGTGATTCTAAAGATTCAAGTTTACTTGGTATTAAAGACATTGTGTTTATGAATGTTATTGCGATACTCAGTTTACGTCAAATTCCAAATGTTGCTCCCTATGGGGCGTCAGCAATGGTGCTTTGGTTACTTGCTGCATTTTGTTTGTTTTTTCCATTAGCGATGGTTTGTGGTGAACTTTCTACTGGTTGGCCAAAAGATGGTGGGATATTTGTTTGGGTAAAAGAAGCATTTGGTAAACGAGTTGGCTGGATAGTAGTTGTTTGTTTCTTGTTTTCTTGTGTGCTTTTCTTCCCATTAATGTTGCAATTTGGCTTTACGGCAATTGGCTATATGTTTAGTGCTGAGTTGGCCCAAAATCAGGTGTTTATTGGGGTGGGATCCATGGTGGTATTTTGGATCTTAACATTAATGAATATTAAAGGCATGAAGTGGACTAAAATCATTAACAGTGTTAGTGCATGGTTAGGTGTGTTTATTCCTGCCGGTATTATTGTGTTATTAGCGATTGTATGGTTAATGACTGGTCACTCTATGGCAACGGATTATAGTCATGTTAGTGATTGGGTTCCGGATTTAAGCAGTTGGGATACTATTGTTTTCTTATCAAGCATGATGTTTGCGTTTGCTGGTTTTGAAGTGGCTCCAATGATTGCTGGCCGTACTCGTAACCCACAACGTGACTTCCCTAAAGCGATGGTTGTTTCAGCTATTGTGATTGTGGGTATTTATATGATTGGTACTTGGGCAATTAATACTTTATTGCCAGCAAAAGATACTGATATTGTTGCAGGTGTAATGCAAGCGATGGAAGTATCGGCAAAAGCGTTACATATGCCTTGGTTATTACCAGTAATGGCAATTTGTTTATTCTTTGGTGCGTTAGGTCAAATTAACTCATGGTTAGTTGGTCCTATCTATATGTTACAAGAAGCATCAAAAGAAGATAATTTGCTTGGTGAACGTATCGGTCGTTTACACCCGGTATATCAAACACCAGCTTTTGCTTTAATTGTTCAAGCGATTATTGTAACAGTACTTTGTTTTTCAACTTTCGTTTCACCAAGTATTGCAGCTGCATATTGGATGTTAACTGCGTTAACAACAATTTGTTACTTTATTCCTTATTTAGTGATGTTTATTGCGTACTATCGTTTGCGTATTGCTCAACCAGATGTGCCACGTAGCTTTAAGATTCCGGGTAAAGTTTTACCAGTTGTTTTACCAGCTTTAGGATTCTTATCTACACTATTTGCGGTGATCTTGGTGTTTATTCCACCAGCACAAATTGATATGGGTGGATATGCTGAGTACATCGCTAAAATTGTTGGTGGTGCAGTGCTTGCCATTGTGTTAGCTGAATGGATCTATCATCGAGCTCAAAAACGTAATCGTTTGCAACAAGTTAAAGATATAGAGGAGTAATATTATGTACAAACCTATATTAGAAATTGATTTACGTAAATTAAGAGACAATGCTCGTGTTGAAAAAGAGCTACTTGCTAAACACGGCATTGAAGTAATGGCGGTTAATAAAGTTTTTGATGGTTGTGTTGAAACTGCTAAAGCCGTGCTTGATGGCGGTATTGATGTGATTGCCGAGTCAAGAACTTACAATTTGAAGAAGCTTAAAGATGCTTTAAATTGTAAAACTTGTTTATTGCGTAGTCCTTGTTTAAGTGAGATTAGTGATGTTGTGAAATATGCTGATATTAGCTTAAACAGCGAAAAACAAGTGATTAAGGCACTTTCTGATGAGGCGGTAAAACAGCAAAAAGTCCATCAAGTATTATTAATGGTTGATATGGGTGATTTGCGAGAAGGTATTTGGTTTGAACATGTGGATGATATTATCGATACTGTCAAACTCATTCTATCGTTACCGGGTGTTGAGCTTTATGGGCTTGGTACTAATTTTAACTGTTATGGTACTGTTTTACCAACGGTTAAAAATGGTGTGGATTTTTTACACATAGCACGTAAAGTAGAGCAATCTTGTCATATTAAGATAAAATATTTATCAGCTGGTAATTGTACTAGTTACCACCTGTTGGATAAAGGTATTTGGCCAGAAGGGCTGAATCATTTGAGAATTGGCGGTTTGCATGAGTTCGGTATTGAATATGTGGATATGAAATACCTTGATGAATTTCATCATTCCAACAAACCTGTCGATAAAGCGTGCAGTAATTTATATAAGTTTTACGCGCAAATTATTGAGCTCAATAGTAAGCCGACAGTTCCTGTTGGTGAGTTAGGTGTAGATGCTTTTTTAAACAGCAAAACCTTTGTTGACCATGGTACACGTAAACGAGCCTTGCTGGCTTTTGGTCGTCAAGATGTGCCGGCAGAAAGCTGTGTACCTATCAATGATAATATTACTGTATTGGGTCAAACCAGTGATCATACTATTGTTGATATTGAAGATGTTTCTGAAACATTACGTGTTGGCGATATGATTGGGTTTGAGCTTGATTATACAGCGCTACTTATGGCTTGCCAAACTAATGGTGTAGAAAAACGGTTTGTTTATTAATGTATCAGCTGCTGGGCAATCAGCAGCTATTATTGATTACTAGGCGGTTTACATGGCAACATCAGAAGCTCAAGAAAGCCCTTATCCTAGCACCTTAAAGAAGAACTTGAAAAATCGTCATTTATTGATGATTTCATTAGGTGGTTCGATTGGTACTGGGTTGTTTATTGGTATTGCAGCACCACTTAGCACGGTTGGACCATTGGGGACGATCATTGCTTATTTTCTTGCCGGTAGCATTATGCTATCAACTATGCTGTGCCTAGGTGAGCTTTCTTGTGCATTCCCACATGCAGGTTCTTTTCAGCATTATGCATTAATGTTTATTCCTCATCCTATTTGGAGTTATACCATTGGCTGGTTATACTGGTTAAGTTGGGTGCTATCTATGGCTGCTGATTTAACGGCTGCCGCTATGATTGCCCATCAAGCCTTTCCTGCTTTTCCTATTTACCTTTTTAGTTTGTTAATTCTTATTGTCATTACCTCGGTACATTTAACCTCAGTTCAAGCATTTGGAGAAAGTGAGTATTGGTTTTCAACGATTAAAGTGTTAGCAATAATTGCTTTTATTTGTGTAGGAATTTATTTACTTCGTCAGCAATATAGTCAAACACATGTGTTACCAACATTTAAAACCGAAAGAGGGTGGTTTCCTAATGGTTTTTTCGCCATATTTATTTGCATGACTATTGTTACTTATTCATTCCAAGGGATCGAATTGATCGGTAATGCCGCCGGCGAAGCACAATCTCCGCAATCTGTGTTGCCCAAAATAATTACTGGTGTTGCTTTTCGTATTATTCTGTTTTATATCTTGGCTATTGCTGTTTTAGCGCTTGTTTATCCATATGGAACGGTTCATTCTGAAATTAGTCCATTTGTATGGGTATTTAACCAAGCAGGGATTAAATTTGCTTCTTATATGATGCTTTTTGTCATTTTTTGTGCAGCAATATCGGCCGCAAATTCAGCTATTTATGCTAGTTCAAGAATGTTATGGTCTATGGCGCAAGATAACTTAGCACCAAAATACTTTTCAGTAGTTAATCAACGAGGTGTGCCCACAAAAGGTATATTATTTATTGCTATTATTGCGTTAGTTTCGCTATTTTCGAAATATATTGCTGCTGAAAAATTATATCTTTATTTAGTCGCAGGAACAGGGCAGGTTGGTTGTTTTGCGTGGATTATCATTGCTTGGTGTCAGTATCGATTCCGTAAAGGGGTCAATTGTGGTAAATACTCAAAAGACATGATCAAGTTTAAATCACCACTGTTTCCTTGGCTTGCTTTTATCTCTATTATTATGAATATTGTTATTATTGTTGGTGTTTGGTTTGGTGAGTCAGGTCATTTTATTTTATTATCTGAAATAATTTTAATTGCAATCATTCTAATTTCTTATTTTTTCTATAAAAAAAGAAATATTACAATAAGCCATAATTGATTATATATTGCAAAGCTATGTAATCACTAGCACAAAATTTATTATTGTTAGTGATTACAGGCTATTGGTGTTTAGTGAAAATTAAGCCATTTTATGTAAGCGACTTATTAGCAGATGAATATTGATTGCGTAAATCCTATTTTTGCATCGTAATATTGTTATTATGCATGCTATTGAGAAATTTAAAATAAATGTTCATTTTAAAAAAGCAGATATACCTGTAAAAACGACCTGTGCAGCAATAGCTGATATGAGTAATCCCGTTAGCTTTGATAATATCGCAATTCCAGTATTTTTTAATACTTTTGCAATGCTTTTAGCGCACAATAACATAATATAAATACCCATTGAGGCAACAAGCAACGAAATTGCACCAATCAAATTCGGAACAACGCCAATTGAGCTAGTGCCCATCACAATGATAGTACCAATAGATGCCGGACCCATACATAGTGGAATGGCTAGTGGAACAACACTGATATCATCATCGCTATTGATTTTGTTTTTTTCTGGCGAATCGTTCATTAGTGATACCGCAGTGATAAACAGTAATGCCCCCGAGCCAATTCGAAATGCATCAAGGGTAAATCCAAAAACGCTAAACATGGTATTGCCAAAAAAGAACAGTACAATACCGATAATAAATACTGCACATGAAGTTTTTAGTGCTATTTTTCTCCTAAGCTGTTCATCATATTGCTTTGTACCACTTAGAAATGCGCTCAAAACGGCAGGTGGTGTCATTAATGCAAACAATTTTACTGTTGTTGAGAGAATCGCAAAAATATAATCAACCATTGCACTACCTTTTACTTTATTTAAAAAATTGCTTTAATTTTGCCAACTAGTTATTGTTGGATTGAAATTATTTTTATCATATATAAAAACGGTCACCACAAAGGTGACCATCTTAATCCGATATTTTTATTGATAATCAACAAAAATTAGTTAAGGCGCTCTTTAATACGAGCTGCTTTACCACGAAGTTCGCGTAAGTAGTAAAGTTTAGCTTGACGCACTTGACCACGACGTTTCACAGTAATTGAATCAACAATTGGTGAGTGAGTTTGGAATACTCGTTCAACACCTTCGCCATTCGAAATTTTACGTACCGTAAATGCTGAGTGTAAACCGCGATTACGAATTCCAATGACAACACCTTCGTAAGCTTGAAGACGTTTTTTATTACCTTCAACAACCCATACTTTTACTTCAACCGTGTCACCAGGGCGAAACGACGGGATGTCTTTCTTCATTTGTTCTTGTTCTAATTGCTGAATAATTGCATTTTTCATAATATTATCTCTTACTAGTTATACTGAAATATTAATTGCCTTGTTTATCACTGTATTCTCGTTGGAATTCAGTGAGTAAACATTGCTCTTCATCAGTCAGAGCTAGATTTGCAAGAAGATCTTTTCTTCTTAACCAAGTTCGTCCTAGTGATTGTTTTAACCGCCAGCGACGAATCGCTTCATGGTGACCAGACATTAACACGTCAGGCACCGCCATTCCATCTAACACCTCAGGTCGAGTATAGTGTGGGCAGTCAAGTAAACCGTTAGCAAAAGAGTCTTCTTCTGCCGATGATTGGTGATTTAGCACGCCAGGTATAAATCTTGCTAATGCATCAATCATAGTCATCGCAGGTAATTCACCACCACTTAACACGTAATCCCCAATTGACCATTCTTCATCAATTTCAGTTTGGATAACACGTTCATCTATACCTTCATATCGCCCACAAATCAAAATTAATTTTTGGCTTTGGGACAATTCGCAAACACCTTGTTGGTTTAATTTGCGCCCTTGTGGGGAAAGATAAATTACTTTTGTATCGTTACCAGCAACAGCCTTTGCCGCATGAATTGCATCCTTAAGTGGTTGCACCATCATTAACATGCCAGGACCACCGCCATAAGGTCTGTCATCAACAGTCTTATGCTTATCATACGCAAAATCGCGCGGGTTCCAATATTCTACTGTTAACAGCCCGTTTTTAACGGCTCGACCAGTTACACCATAACAGGTAATAGCTTGAAACATTTCGGGAAAAAGGCTAATTACGCCAATCCACATAGTCTTACCTTACCAATTAAAAAGCAGGATCCCAATCGACCACAATCATTTTTGTTACTAAATCAACTTGTTTTATAAATTGATCATCAACAAAAGGAATTAAACGTTCTGTTGTACCAAATGCATCTTTTAGATTTGCTTTTACCACCAACACATCATTAGAGCCAGTTTCCATTAAATCAGTAACCTGACCTAAATCGTAACCGTTGACTGTTTTCACTCGACAGCCAATGAGATCTTTCCAATAAAAATCACCATTATTAAGCGCTGGTAATTTTTCTGCATCAACAAACACTTCAATATTAGTTAATGCATTAGCTTGATCACGATCATCAATACCTTTGAGTTTCACAATCATATCATGATTATGTGGTTTGAAGCTTTCTACAATGACTTCTTGCCATTGTCCAGCTCGCTGGATATACCAAGGAGTGTAATCAAAAATGCTATCTGGCAATTCTGTAAACGAAAAAATTCTGAGCCATCCGCGAATGCCGTAGCTTGAACCAAGTTTACCAACAACAATAAGATTCTCAGTATTCATCATTACAGTGACTATTAATTACTAAATTAAGCAGCTTTTTGTGCTTGTTTAATCAGTGCATTCACACGATCAGAAACAGTTGCACCTAAACCAACCCAATGATTTACGCGATCAAGATCTAAACGTAATTCTTCTGCTTTACCTTGTGCAATTGGATTAAAAAAGCCAACGCGCTCAATAAAACGACCATCACGTGGGTTACGGCTATCAGTGACAACTACTTGATAAAAAGGGCGCTTTTTAGAGCCACCACGAGCTAAACGAATAGTTACCATAACATCCTCTTAAATTAAAAAAATAATCTTTTTTCTGTCCAACATGGACAAAATCAAAGCCCCAGAATTATACCCTTTCTAGCAAAAAGTGCAATGACTCTTTATTGACGGTGGGTGGGGGAATATGCAAGACTAAAGCAAAATGAGAAAAGAGTAGATAAAATAATACTAATTACCATTCATTTACATTAAGCCAAAATTAGTAATTATTACAAAAAAGTATACTTTTTTTAGGGGCTATTTACACGCATTTATCATCTGTCGCCACTATTTTTTATGAAATAAAGCGCGTTTTAAAACATCAAAAAAACCAAGTGAACGAACCATCTTCTGCCCGTCAACATAACCACGGATCGCTCTTAGCACTTTTTTAGGCTCTTTAGATGCAAAGGTAAAAGTACCATTTTTCTTCGTTTCAACTGAATAGCGTGGTATCCATTTTCCACCAAATAGCACAGATGCGACGACATAATCAACCTCATTCCAAGGGATTTGGATATATTTACGTGGGTCATGTTGATGATAGAATTCAAAAGCTTTGTCACCAACTATTATATTGCCATATTCGGTAAATCCAGTAAAAGAAGTGGCTTTAATCGTTAAGTCTATTTTAGTATTTAAGGACTGAACCATTTTTGGATATCCATTTTTCGCACACTAATAAGGCCATCCTTTTTACCACTTAAGGTGATAAAAAGGATATTTAATAAAAAATATAATTTTATTCTAACGGTTTATATTTTTCTTGAATATTTTAGCAAATTTATATACTTATAAAAGGCCAATGACATGACCAATAATACCCACTATAAATAAGCCCATAATGATGATAATTGGCGATATTTTTTTACGTAATAACCACATACAAAAGAAAGTCAACAGTAAAGGAACTAATCCCGGTATCAACTGATCTAAGTTATTTTGTAAGGTAGTTACCTTTTCTTGGGTAAGTGATAACCCATTTTGCATTTGCATCAATGCTTTTTGAATACCTTCTGCACCAGCAGGTAATGAATTCCAGTCAATGAATGCACCGTTATCTAATTTTACTTTTGCAACAACTGGTTGGAATTTTATTGATACCCATCTTTGCACCAAAGCAGCTACAACCAACATTCCTAAAATAGAGGCTCCTTTAGTTATTTTGGGTAGTAAACCACCTGATAAATTATCAATAATTTTTGAACCAGTATGGTAACCAAATTCTTGAGTATACCACATAAAACAGCAACGAATAATATTCCAGAGTAAAAAGAATAAAATTGGTCCCATAATATTGCCGCTAAGCGCGAGTGATGCGCCAAGTCCTCCAAGCATCATTCTCAATGTAAACCAGAATACGGGATCTCCCACACCAGCAAGTGGCCCCATCATACCGACTTTTACACCTTGAATGGTAACGTCATCAATAGCCGCTCCATTTGCTCGTTCTTCTTCAAATGCAAGAGTTACTCCAAGTATTGGTGATGCTAAATAAGGGTGTGTATTAAAAAATTCTAAGTGGCGTTTAAGGGCTGCTGATCGCTCTTCTTTAGTCGTATATAATTTTTTAATCGCAGGAATCATTGAATAACCCCAACCGCCATTTTGCATCCGTTCGTAATTCCAAGAACCTTGGAGAAAAGTTGAACGCCAAGCAACGGCTAAACGATCTTTCTTACTTAATTGAATTCTATTTGTCATATTTTTCTCCGGTGCCTAGTAATCATTTAAAATATCATCGAGTGGATCACCTTTACTGCCACCATTTGATGAATTGCCACGTTCCGAAAGACTGAGGTAAATTAGTGCTAATGCCACGCCTAAAGCGCCAATTGCAATTAATGTCAATTGCGATATAGCCGCAATCACAAAACCAATAATAAAAAATGGCCATACTTCACGGTTTGCCATCATATTAATTACCATTGCATAACCCACAGCAACCACCATGCCACCCCCAATAGACATTCCTATTTCTAACCATTTAGGCATTGCAGCTAAAGCGCATTTAACCGTTTCAGCAGGAATAAATAGTAAAGCTGCTGAAGGAATAGCTATACGTAAGCCCTGCAGGCAAATACCGAAAATTTGTAATAATTCAATTTTTCTAATATTGGCATTTTCAGCAGCAGCGTCCATCATATGAACTAACGGAACAGCAATAGTTCGCACGATAATGGTTAAGAATAAACCCGCTACTGCAAGAGGAATAGCAACGGCTATAGCAGTAGATACACCTGCGACACCTTGCCCGCCTAATACTAAAATAATCGATGAAGCAACAGCTGCCAATGCTGCATCAGGTGCTACCGCTGCCCCGATATTGGCCCAACCCAAAGCAATCATCTGTAATGAGCCTCCTAGCACAATACCAGCCTCTAAATTCCCTGTGACAAGACCAATCAAAGAGCAAGCCACTAACGGTTGATGAAATTGAAACTGATCTAAAATGCCTTCCATACCAGCTAAAAAGGCAATAACTATCACTAAAATGATAGCAACAATGGATAATGTCATAATATAACCTCTTAAATAAACTAATTCTTTTGCTGAGCTAATTCTTCTTTCGCTTTTTGCAATAATTCGTCCATATTACTGTTAGAATCATTGGGGACTTTGCGAACATCAAATTTCACGTTTTTAGCTTTTAATTTTTCAAATGTATCAACATCGTCAGCATTCATTGACAATACTTTATTAACCATGACTTTGCCTACCGAATGTGCCATTGAACCGATATTAAGAGTATCAATATCAACACCGCCGTCTATGGTTCGAAGTACATCTTGTGGATTTTCAAATAAAAGTAATGCTTTGGTATTACCAAAACGCGGATCGTGTGCTACTTCGATAATCTTTTTAATTGGCACAACATTTGCCTTAACGCCAGGCGGTGCAGCTTCTTGAATAAGTTTTTTTCTTAATTCATCTTTTGCAACGGAATCAGAGACAACAATAATACGGTTAGGATTGGTTGATTTTGTCCATGCTGTTGCAACTTGCCCATGTAATAGGCGCGAATCAACCCGAGCTAAAACGATTTTCATTTTACCCTCACCAATTACTGTTCCTTTAGGAATCGTATTTGCTGTTTTCGCATTGGTAGCGGTTTGCTCTTGTATTTTGACAGTTGTTCGAACGCCTTCTTTACTTGGTTCAATAATTGCGGTAGCGATTTCTTTGGCTGTTTCCATTGAAAAACGGGAAGAATAGGCTTCAATTAACATTGGTAAGTTTAAACCCGCCACAATAGCCCAATTATCATGTTCTCCACATAAATTGTTAGCTTGATTAAATGGTGTTCCACCCCATAAATCCACTAAAAACAGCACTTCACTTTGATTATCAAATGTTGCTATTGCTTCAAGCATCCTTTCTTTTAAACTTTCAGGACTATCACTTGGATGCAAGGTAACGGCTTTAACATTATCTTGCTCGCCAAATATCATCGATCCTGATTGTAAAATACCTTCTGCAAACTCACCATGAGTTGCTAGGAGAATTCCAACCATAGCTTTTCCTCCAAATTTTATATTAATGACATAATATAAAAGTCTATATAATGAAAATATTGGGTTAGTTTACACCACAAAATAAGTTAAGACATATGTGCTCATCACATTTTGAGAGAAAACTTAAATTTTTTATTGCTCATCAATGCAAGGTTTGGTTGTTTGTAGGGCTTGGCGAATAAAACCATGGGCTTGGGTTAGTTTTTTCTTCGCCTGCTCTGCATTTAACCCAGAAAGAATCATCAAAATAGCGGTTTTACAATGCCTGTTACTTTTAGCCAATGCGGTAATTGCTTCTTCACGGCAGCAATTGGTTGCTTGGGTAACAATAGATATTTGTCGTTCAATAAGTTTGGCATTAGTTGCCTCAACATCAACCATTAAGTTTCCATAAACTTTACCTTGTTTTATCATGCTTGCTGTTGTTAACATGTTGAGTACTAATTTTTGTGCAGTGCCAGCTTTCATTCTTGATGAGCCAGTAATCACTTCAGCACCGACAATTGGGGTAATGGCGATATTAGCTAATTTAATCATTGGGGATTTTGGGTTACAACATAAACTAATCACTGTTGAGCCGATTGATTTAGCATATTGCATACCGCCTATAACATAAGGTGTGCGCCCACTAGCGGCAATGCCGACTAAAATGTCATTTGAATTAAAATTAATTTTTTTAAGATCATTAGTTGCCAACTCAGGGTTATCTTCAGCATTTTCAACTGCCTTAAGAATAGCCGGCTGACCACCAGCTATTAATCCAATGACTTGTTCTGGCGATGTGCCGTATGTCGGTGGGCATTCACTTGCATCTAAAATGCCTAATCGCCCTGAAGTGCCAGCACCGATATAAATTAATCGACCTTGATTTAAAAAAGCTTGACTAATTGCATCAACAGCTAAGCTAATATTGGCGAGTTCTTTTTCAACTGCTAGTGCTACTTGCTTATCTTCATTATTGATAATTTTAAGTATTTCAAGCGTTGAACAGCTATCAATATTTTCACTGTTTGGATTGCGACTTTCGGTTACCATTCCTAAAAGATTAATTTGTTGCATACTTTCTTAACCTTAACCATAACAAAAATATTACGATAGCAAATAAGCTACCAAAGCCAACACCTATAGCAATAACGGACAAATTCAGCGCAACTGCTAATGTATAACCCCCTAACATGACCATCATCGAGGTATACTCAATTAAATTCTGCACAGAAATTACACTGCCAGCTCCCACTAATCCTTTACCTATTTTCTGAATAAAAGCGTTTAATGGTACTAAAAACAGGCCGCCTAGCGCGCCAATGGCAATAAGCAAAATATAAGATGAAATTATATTACTTTGTAATGTAAAAGCGATTACAGCAATTCCCATCATGATACCCGCAGGGATGCAACGTAACGTGTTGTTAATTGATATAAATGTACTTGCTAATCCTGCACCAATAACAATGCCGATAGCAACAATCGCATTGAGATTTGTTGGTGTTGCATTGTCATGAATATTTAAAACAGCAGGAACCCAACTAATCAACAAAAACCGTAAAGTAACACCCGCTCCCCAAAACAGACTAGTGCCTAATAATGTCAATGAAAGAAGTTTATTCGTAAAGATGATTTTAACTGTGTTAGCAAAATCCTTTACCATACTATTGGGTTTCCATGAAGTATTTTGTCGTGCGACAGGTAATTTAGGAATAAAAAAGTTAGCAATAACCGCAAGCCCATATAGTAGTACGCAAATAAGTAAAGATGCGCTTACATTAAGATCGGCAATATGTCCACCAGCTAGTGAACCTAGTAAAATGGCGGCAATGGTTGATGCTTCAATTAACCCATTTGCTTTAATCAAATTATCGCCCGAGGTAAGCTCGCCTAAAATTCCATATTTAGCTGGAGAGTATGCGGCAGCACCAATACCAACTAAAAAATAGCCGACAAAGGGGCTGATGTTTAAGCAAATACAAGCGGTACCGAGTAATTTTATGCTATTTGAAATCATCATGGCCTTGCCTTTTGGCATGCTGTCAGCAAATTGCCCAACAAACGGCGAAAGGATGATAAACGGTACCACAAAACTAATTTGTAATACCGATTGGCTCCATTCTGGGTAGTGCAACTTTTTAATAAAAGCAAGAATAGCAAAAAAAATTGCATTATCAGCAAATGCTGAAAAAAATTGTGCCAGCATGGTAGCAACCATGCCTTTATTTAATAGTGAATGTTGTTTCATGTAACACCCTTTAGCTTATTCTTCAGCCATCTTTCGTAAGGCAATAAAATCAATTTTACCTGTACCTAGTAGGGGTAACTCTTTAACCACACGAATATCACGAGGAATAGCTAATGCTGGTATACCAAGTTCTTGAGCTGCTTGATTAAGTAGCTCTCGATCTAATTTTGTCGAGGTAGTAAATAGAACTATCGCTTCACCTTTGGCAACATCTGCTTTCACTGTCGCACCGTGCATTGCATCAGGGTCAATTTTTTTTGCTAAAGTCTCAACACTTTCTAGTGAAACCATTTCGCCCGCAATTTTGGCAAACCGTTTTAAGCGTCCTTTAATTTTGATAAACCCATCATTATCGATAGCAACAATATCACCAGTATCATACCAACCTTTTTTAGACTCCCCATGTTCATCGACTGCAATTGGCTCTTCAAGTACTCCAGGGTTTTCAACTCGTAAATAGCCTTTCATCACATTAGGGCCTTTAACTTGCAATTTACCGCCATCACTAATGCCTGGAACGTGAATTAATCTTGAGCTCATACCCGGCAATAAGCGCCCGACGGTACCTGTTTTAAATGCCATTGGTACATTCAGCGATACAACTGGTGCGCATTCAGTAACGCCATAGCCCTCTAAAATACGGATTCCATATTTATCTTTCCACTGTTCTCGTACTGCGTCTGATAATTTTTCTGCTCCAGCAACAACATAACGTAAACGCATAAAATCATATGGGTGAGCGTAACGAGCATAGTTTGCTAAGAACGTTGGTGTGCCAAATAAAACGGTACAGTTCTGGTCATAAATAATTTCAGGCACCATACGATAATGTAATGGATTTGGATATAAAAATGTACGGCTACCAGAAAACAACGGTAGAAATAACCCAGCAGTAATACCAAAAGCATGGAATAGAGGTAGTGCAGACATAAAACGATCAGCAGGCGTTGGATCAATAACTGTTCGGATTTGTTCAACATTAGCAAGCAAGCTAGCATGGCTATGAACAACACCTTTAGGATTACCTTCTGATCCAGATGTAAACAATACTAGGGCTTCATCATCACTAGTTTGAGAATGTTTAACTAAGCGTGGGATATAGTGATGAACTAAAACATAAAGTTTGTCTTTAAGGGTTAAAGTTTGGCGTAAATCTTCAAGGAAGCACCATTTAACACCTTTTATTTCATCAAGGAGATAATCAAGTTTTCCTTTGCGAATAAATTTGCGTGAAGTAATGATAGTTTTGATTTCGGCCGCAGTAATTGCACAAATTAACCCTTTGGTGCCAGCGGTATAATTGAGCATTGCTGGAATTCGATTTTTAACCGATAAGCCAAAAATTGTTGCAACAGTAATAGTTGCGTTAGGTAATAAAACGCCAACACGTTCTTTTTTCTGGGTAATTTTAGTAATAATGCAGCTAATACCTATGATTTGTTTTAACAAATTACGATAAGATGCTTCGTGAGTTGTGGGGTCTTGCACCATACGTGATTTAATACCATAACGAACTTGAGCCTCAAGTAGCGCTTCAAATAACGTTAATTTTGGGCGACTTGCCATACGGGCATTCATCATGATTTGATGAAGTTTCTCTCCTGCAATATAACGTTTTTCGCTAGCCTTCGGTGCATCAGGCATAGCAATAGAAGTTGGTTCAAGTACATGAATAGTTATTTTAGGAAATAAACGGCGCTTAAATAGCCCTTTTAAACGGCTGGTTAGTGTAAATTCAGCTCCTTCAATCCAGATGGGCACTATCGTTGCTTGAGAACGGGCTGCAACAAAAGCAGCACCATCATAAATTTTCATTAATGACCCAGTGACAGTAATTCTTCCTTCGGGAAAGATAACTATCGGGCGACCTTTTTCAACTTGGCGTACTAATCGCTTGATTGCCATTGGGCTAAGCGGATCCATTGGCACAAAATCAACGTAACGCTTTGCATAGCGGACTAACCAGTGATTTATATAACCTGCATAAATAGCAAAGACGGGTCTTATTGGTAAAAACACACCAATTAAAATACCATCAAGAAAAGATACATGGTTAGGTGTAATAAGAAGCTTGTTTTGTTTTAAATTGTCAAGATTACCGTGAATTTTGACGTGGAATAAAGTCTTTAAGAAAAATTTTAATATTTTAAATAACATCGTATTTCTCTATTAGCGTGCCAAATTGCACTGTGTAATAATAGTTAAAATACATAAAATATACAAGAGATGTAATTATTCTTATTTTTTATTATATAAATCATTTTGTTAGAAAGTAATTGGAATGATTGACTTGAAAGTTAGATACTAATCATAGAATAAATCTGGGAAAACCAGTAAGGAATAAATATGCTGATTTTAACGGCTAAAGATATTGAAAAATTTTATACCATGAAAGATGCTGTAGCTGCTGATAAACAAGCCTTAAAAATCTACACTGAAGGAAATAGTGATGTACCACTGCGAATCAATTTTGATATGCAAAAAGGTCAATGTTTATTTATGCCGGCTCATATTAAGGATCAAGATATTGTAGGAATTAAGATTGTCTCGGTATTTCCTGATAATTCAAAGCTAGGCAAACCATCAGTACCTGCTCAAGTGTTAATACTAGATCCAAAAACTGGTGAGGTTTGTGCCTTGTTAGACGGTACTTTTGTTACTCAGCTTCGAACAGGTGCTGTTCAAGGTGCGGCAACGGATTTGTTGGCTCGTAAAGATGCTCGTCGTGCAGTATTGATCGGTACAGGAGGCCAAGCGATATCTCAATTAGAAGCAATGTTAACGGTTCGCCCGCTTACAGATGTGGCTATTTTTGATATTGATATACAAAAAGCTAAGCGGTTTACTGGTGAGGTAAAATGTCGTTTTTCTCATTATTCTACTCATTTTTATTTTTCACAGGATTTGGATGAAGACATTAGCCAAGCTGATATTATTACTTCTGTTACTACATCAAAAGTGGTGACATTTAATGGTGATAAAGTAAAGTCTGGTACGCATATAAATGGTGTCGGTGCTTATACTCCACAAATGCATGAAATCCCTCAAAGTATTGTTGAAAAGGCCGATATTCGTGTGCTTGATACTAAAGAGGGGGTATTTGCAGAGGCTGGCGATATTATTGACCCAATTAAACAAAATCTGGTATCAGAAGATGATTTTTTAGAGTTGGGGGATTTAGTCATCGATTCGACACAATGCCGACAAAATGAGGAGCAAATTACGCTATTTAAAACGGTTGGAACGGCTGTGCTAGATGTGTATATTGGTTATGATATCTACCTCAAAGCAAAAGAAAAAGGAATAGGTCTGGATTTATAGTAATTGATTTTTTGGCTGGAATGCGATTTTTTATCAAAAAGTTTTTTAGGTAGATGCGTGTTTAAGTATAAAACTAGCTTTTTAGCTCTTCTTTTTGTGAACGCCCAAGTAATGTCATGGCTGCTTGTTTTGGATCTTTATGCTGATAAAGGACTTGGTAAATTTGTTCAGTAATTGGCATATCTATATGATATTTTTGGGCTAGTAACCAGACTTCTTTTGTGTTTTTGCATCCTTCAACAACTTGGGCAATGGCATTTTGAGCTTCTTCAATAGACTTATTTTGTCCTAATAATATGCCAAAACGACGATTACGAGATTGATTATCTGTACAGGTTAAAACCAGATCCCCAAGTCCAGCCATTCCCATAAAGGTTGCAGGATCTGCGCCTAATGCTGCACCTAATCGCATCATTTCAGCAAGCCCACGCGTAATTAATGCAGTTCTTGCATTAGCACCGAAACCAAGTCCATCTGATAATCCAGCGCCAATGGCAATCACATTTTTTATCGCCCCCCCAAGCTGTACACCAACAAAATCTTTGCTGCTATAAACGCGGAAGCTTTTACTGCAATGGAATAATGTTTGCAATTGATTTAAAAAATGTTCATCTGTTGATGCAACCGTTACCGCAGTTGGTAATCCAGATGCGACCTCTTTAGCAAATGTTGGCCCTGAAATCACGGCTAATGGAACTTTATCGCCCAAAATTTCTTTTGCTACATCTTGTAGTAATCGGCCTGTATCTACTTCCAACCCTTTTGTTGCCCAGACAATTTTAGTATCTTGGCGTAAAAATGGTTTAATTTGAGTCAGAATACTTGCAAAAGCGTGGCTAGGTACCACAATAAGTAAAATTGGAGCGGCTGAAACCGCTATTTTTAAATCACTTTCGATTTGTAACAGATCAGGAAATGGGATATCTGGTAAAAATTGTCTATTTTGTCTTTCATGCTGCAAAATGGTCATTTTATCTGGGTTATGACCCCATAATAAAGTTGAATGCCCATTTCGTGCCAGTAAAATAGCTAAAGAGGTTCCATAAGAGCCTGAGCCAATTACTGTTATTGCAGCAGTTTTTTTCATAATAACTCAATAAACTTATTGTTAATTGTCTGAAACACAATAATTATTGCAATGTTTCAGTTGGTTCAGCTTGTTGTTGAAGATAATTAATGAATAATGCCTCAAAATTTACTGGCTCTAAATTTACTTGAGGAAACGTGCCTTTATTAACTAAGCTTGACACAACTTCTCGAGCATAAGGGAACAAAATATTTGGGCAATAAGCACCAACACAATGTTGAATTTGACCTTCGTCGAATCCAATAAGTGAAAAAATACCAGCTTGAGTCACTTCACAAATATACACCACTTCGTCTTGTTGCTTTACCGTCACAGTAACGCGTAACGCAATTTCGTACACATTTTCACTTAAAACTTGTGACGATGAATTTAATTCTATATTTAAGTCTGGTTGCCACTGTTTTGTAAAAATTTCAGGAACATTATTGGTTTCAAATGAAACATCTTTAGTATAAATACGTTGAATTGCAAACTGTGTTTCGGGTTGTTGCGTATTGTTTTGTTCTGTCATGATAAAACCTTATTTTTAAATTATATTATTTTCTAACGAGTGGTAAATTTTCGCCATTCCATCCGGCAATACCGTCTTTTAATGTAAAGACATTTAAGAAACCTTGTTTGACAAGTATTTCACCTATACCTGTTGATGATAAACCATTTTCATCAACCAAAATAACAATGCTTTCTTTAAATTTTTCAATTATTTTTGCACTCGCATTTTTAATATCTATAGGTAAAATATTGTGAGATTCAGTGATATGCCCTTTTTTAAAGCTATCGGCAGAGCGAATATCAATGATAACAGCATTTTGCTTATTAATCATATGGATTGCTTGAGCATTATTAATAATTTTAACCTTAGATAGTTTACTTTTAATGGTTAGCACAATAATTGCAATAAACAGAACAATCCAACCTAAAGAAAGTAAAAGATGATTTTTTACAAAAGGTAGTATTTCGAGTGTTATAAAGTCCATATTTGTATGATTACCTAGTCATTTCAATATAAGGTGAGATTATAACGATATTATGCACTGAAATACAGCACCAATAAGAAAATCTTGCTATTTTATAAATTATATTTATTTAATTTTAAGGAATTGACTAATGAAATTGAAATGACTTATCTTTTTGGCGTGTGTCTTATTTTCCATTATTCCTCAGGTATTTGCTGATGATTATTATGAATCTAATAAATTTGATACTCAAACTATTGAAGCAGAATCTTTATTAGCTAATTATTATTTAGAAAATGGTAATTATCATCAAGCTTATGCTGAATATGCTAAATTGATGAAAATAGATCTTAGTTTTACAAAAAGATTTTACATACAGAATACTCTTGCTTGGTTAATAATAAATGGATATGGCACTAAGCAAGATGTATTTAAGGCAATTGATCTTTATTATGATTCTTATCGTGATTTTAATCGATTTAATCATGATTTGATGATTAGTGAGGTAAATGCAGTACAATATATGAATCAGCAAGAAAAATTGTGGAATTTAATGTTTGTTGATATTGTTTCAAATAGTCATTATGTTTCAGCAAAGCAAAAGTCAGACTTATTTGCCATTTTATTTCCTAATAATCCACATGCATTAACTCAATTTAATAAACAAATTTCTGAGTTAAAGAGAACAAAACTTCGTAACGTAAAAATCAAACATTCAGAATATTTCCCACACTATTACTATGATCCTGATTTGACTTGTCGTGATTTTTTGCGTGAATTTGATGCAGATGCGCCTGATTTCTTCAAATATAATGATTGTATACAAAATGATGAAGGGCAAGGAAAACCTCTTGAAGTTATTTATAAAATTGAAGGTAAATATGCAAAACAAGCACATCAGTATTTAGCTAACATCATGGGAATAGATGAACTTAAATTAATTTGCTGTTATTTGGGCACGGATGTTTATCCTTCTACATCTTTTGTAAATCCTAAAGATCATATGCTGTATAACGTGGTATTTAGTTCAGAAGAAACGATTAAGTACGACTGGAATAAAATAACTTTTTATTTGAGCGTTGAAGCACTGCGAGAAGATATATAGGATATAAAAATTGATTTTAATTTTTTATACGACCATTTTTGTGCATTATTTTGGTGCTAATTGCATTGTTTTGATGCAACTGTAATATTTATGTTACTATAGCTACTTATAAAGCCACTAAAAATAGAGTTAAAAAATTGGCATTAAATTTGCATTCACTATAGCAACTTGGTAAGAATACCTTAAAAACTGAATAATTATTATTTGTCCTCAATGGAGAAGATACATGTCTACACAAAAAGTTTTATCACTAATTAAACAAAATGATGTTAAATTTGTTGATTTACGTTTTACCGATACTAAAGGTAAAGAACAACACGTTACTATTCCTGTTAGCCAAATTGACGCTGATTTCTTTGAAGATGGTAAAATGTTTGATGGCTCATCAATTGCTGGTTGGAAAGGGATTAATGAATCAGACATGGTATTAATGCCTGATGCTTCAACAGCCGTTATCGATCCTTTTTTCGAAGATGTGACATTAAATCTCCGTTGTGATGTTTTAGAACCAGCGACGCTACAAGGCTATGATCGCGATCCACGTTCAATCGCTAAACGTGCGGAAGATTATCTAAAATCATCAGGTATTGCCGATACTGTTATTTTTGGGCCTGAACCAGAATTTTTCTTATTTGATGATATTCGTTTTGGCTCGCCAATGTCAGGAAGTTTTGTGCATATTGATGATATTGAAGCGGCGTGGAACTCAGGTACTAAATATGATGAAGGTAATAAAGGGCATCGTCCAGGTGTTAAAGGCGGTTATTTTCCACTTCCACCGGTTGATTCATCACAAGATATCCGCTCTGAGATGTGCTTAATTATGGAGCAACTTGGCTTAGTGGTTGAAGCTCACCATCATGAAGTTGCAACAGCAGGTCAAAACGAAATTGCTTGTCGTTTTAACACGTTAACTAAAAAAGCTGATGAAGTACAAATCTATAAATATGTAGTACAAAATGTGGCACACGCTTATGGTAAAACCGCGACATTTATGCCAAAACCGATGTTTGGTGATAATGGATCTGGTATGCACTGTCATCAATCGTTAGCAAAAGATGGAGTCAATTTATTTGCTGGGGATAAGTATGCAGGTCTTTCGGAAATGGCATTATTTTATATTGGCGGTATTATCAAACATGCTAAAGCGATTAATGCATTTACAAATCCCGCAACCAATTCTTATAAACGCCTAGTTCCTGGCTATGAAGCGCCAGTTATGCTTGCTTATTCTGCACGTAACCGTTCCGCATCAATTCGTATTCCTGTTGTTACCAGTCCTAAAGCGCGTCGTATTGAAGTTCGCTTCCCAGATCCAGCAGGTAATCCATACTTATCTTTTGCTGCGCAGTTAATGGCTGGTTTAGATGGCATTATCAATAAAATTCATCCTGGTGATGCAATGGACAAAAATTTATACGATTTACCGCCAGAAGAATCTAAATTAATTCCTCAAGTAGCAGGTTCGCTTGAAGAAGCACTTAATGCATTAGATGCGGATCGTGAATTTTTAACACGAGGGAATGTATTTACTAATGATACTATTGATGCATACATTGATTTAAAACGTCAAGATGTTGATCGTGTACGTATGACTCCTCATCCAGTTGAGTTTGAAATGTATTATAGTTTATAAGGTATTTTAAACGTTAAGCCATCGTACTTACGGTGGCTTCTAATCAGGACGGGAACCCAACGATGATATTTGATAGTGAATCTGACGCTAATCTTGTTCTTGATTCGATGATTACAAGTATTTTATTACTCGATACAAAACTCAATATTCTCTATGCCAATACGGCTGCACAGCAATTATTAGCTCAAAGTTCTAAAAAAATATTAGGAAGCCACCTGACCGATTTAATTGGTTATTTCTCTTTAGATATTGATTTAATGCTAAGTGCATTAGCTCAAAATCAAGGTTTTACAGACAACGAAGTCAATTTAGTGATTAATAATGAATTACATATTTTATCATTGACAGCTCAACTATTAGGTGGCACTCGAATTTTAATTGAAATGGCTCCGTTAAATAACCACAAACGCCTTAGCCAAGAACAATTGCAACAAGCCCAACAGAGTGCTGCTCGTGAATTAGTTCGTGGCCTTGCTCATGAAATCAAAAATCCACTAGGCGGACTTCGAGGTGCTGCTCAATTATTATCACGAGAGCTACCCAAAAATGAATTGCAAGATTATACAAAAGTTATTATTGAACAAGCTGATAGATTAAAAAAGCTTGTAGATAGATTATTAGGCCCACAACAACGATTGCAACAAAAAGAACAAAATATCCATCAAGCAATAGAACGTATTTATGCTTTACTCTGTTTGGAAAAACCGATCAATATTGAAATTCTGCGTGATTATGATCCAAGCTTACCTGATTTAATTCATGATTCGGAACAGATCGAGCAGGTGATTTTGAATATTGTTCGTAATGCTTTACAAGCTATTGGTTCTAAAGTTGGCAAAATTATCATTAGGACACGAACAGCTTTTCAGGTTACCTTACATGGTCAGCGCTATCGGCTTTGTGCTCGTATTGATATTGAAGATAACGGACCAGGAGTTCCTATTCATATCCAAGATACCTTATTTTATCCTATGGTGAGCGGCTATGAAGGTGGGACAGGCATTGGTCTTTCTATTGCGCATAATATTGTTGATCAACATCATGGTAAAATTGAATTTAATAGTTGGCCGGGGCATACAGAATTTTCTATCTATTTGCCAATTAGGCAGTGAGGTAAATTAAAATGAATGTTTGGATTGTCGACGATGATAGTTCTATTCGCTGGGTATTAGAAAAAGCATTAACGAATGCACATTTTAACTGTGTTAGCTTTGCCAGTGGCCAAGAAGTTATTGAGGCATTAGATACACATGAGCAAAAACCTGCTGTATTAATCTCCGACATTAAAATGCCGGGGCTTGATGGTTTAACATTGCTCCATCATGTAAAAGAGCAAATGCCAAATTTACCTGTTATTATTATGACAGCACATTCTGATCTTGATGCTGCAGTTAATGCTTATCAAAAAGGTGCTTATGATTATATCCCAAAACCTTTTGATGTGGACGAAGCGATTCAACTTGTTGAGCGGGCTATTTTACAAACTCAGAGCAACAAAAACAGTAATAATACGCCTGCGAAAGCATCAGCAGGTATTATTGGTGAAGCCCCTTCCATGCAAGAAGTGTTTCGCATTATTGGGCGATTATCTAAATCATCGATTAGTGTGTTAATTAATGGTGAATCAGGAACAGGTAAAGAGTTGGTTGCTAAGGCATTACATACTCATAGTCCCCGTTCTCAATCACCTTTTATTGCGTTAAATATGGCAGCAATCCCTAAAGATTTGATTGAAGCTGAGCTTTTTGGCCATGAAAAAGGGGCATTTACAGGGGCAACTCAAATTAGACATGGGCGTTTTGAGCAAGCTAATGGCGGTACTTTATTTTTAGATGAAATTGGCGATATGCCACTTGATGTTCAAACTAGACTATTAAGGGTGCTTGCAGATGGGCAGTTTTATCGTATTGGTGGTTATTCACCTGTAAAAGTGGACGTTCGAATTATTGCTGCAACCCATCAAAATTTAGAAGCAAGAGTAAGAGAAGGTAAATTTAGAGATGACTTATTCCACCGTTTAAATGTGATTCGCATTTTGCTCCCGCCATTGCGTGATAGAGCGCAAGATATTCCAAAGCTTGCTGATCATTTTTTACATATAACAGCTAAAGAATTAGGTGTAGAAAGTAAAGTATTTAGCCCTGAGGCATTAGCTGTTTTATGTAGGTTTAATTGGCCAGGCAATGTGCGTCAGCTTGAAAATGCTTGTCGTTGGGTGACGGTAATGTCTTCAAATCAAGAGGTTTTAGTTCAAGATTTACCACCAGAGTTATTGCCGTTATCTGCTACCAAAACTATCATTACAAATGAAACAATGGCTTTGTCCGAAAATGACTCTTCTCAGCAAGAAGCAGATTGGAAAGTATTATTAGCACAGTGGGCAAAGCAAGCTTTGATAGAGGGTAAAAATGGTATTTTGACGGAGGCAATAAATGATGTTGAATACATCTTATTAAAAAGTGCACTCAATTTTACCCGTGGTCATAAACAAGATGCCGCTTATCTCTTAGGCTGGGGGCGAAATACATTAACTCGAAAACTTAAAGATTTATCGCGTGATCCCAATAAAGTTTTCTAACTATTAACATGAATTATGCTATCGAATAAATCGATAGCTGTTTAGTCTATTTACCCTTTCGTATTTATTTCATCTGTCTCTAATAATATATTGCTTTGTTAAATATATAAAGTTCATTGAACCCTACCTATTTTTTGGTTACAATCATGATGTAAATGATAATTATTATAATCATCGTTTTATAGTTTTTTATTTAGGCTAATAATTAGGAGTTATAATGTATTCATATATTAAAGTGAAATTTTTAGTTTTACTTACCGCATTACTTGTTTTAGTTGGGTGCGACAATAAAAAAGAATCGCAAACACCAGCAAATACGATTACTATTGAACATGTGCAAGGTAAAACAGATGTTCCTGAAAATCCGAAAAAAGTTGTGGTTTTTAATATTGCAACACTTGATATTATTGATGCTTTGAATATTCCTGTCTCGGCTGTTCCTCAATCTGATGTACATTTACCAGATTTCTTATCTAAATATAGCGATAAAGCCTATACTAATGTTGGAACCTTATTTGAACCAAATTATGAGGTATTAAGCTCAATTCAACCTGATGTTATTATTGCTGGTGGTCGTGCAACTGATGCTTATAAAAAATTGAATGATATTGCTCCAACACTTTCTTTAGATATTGATCCGAAAGACTTTTTAGGTAGTTTAACTCAAAGAACAGAGCAATTAGGCACTATTTTTAATAAACAAAACGAAGCTAAAAAACTTATTAATGATTTTAATCAAAAAATTGAACAGCTAAAACCAAAGACAAGCGCGGCAGGCAGTGCATTAGTGATTATGGTTAATGGTGGTAAAATGTCGGCTTATGGTCCAAAATCTCGTTTTGGTTTTGTGTTCGATATACTTGGTTTTCAACCAGCAACTACGTTCCAAGAAGCTGGTTATCATGGTAATGCCGTGACCTCAGAATTTATCCTAAGTGTTAACCCACAATGGTTGTTTGTGTTAGATAGAGATAATGCAATCGGTAATAAAGAAGCACAATCAGCACAGCAAGTACTAAACAACGACTTAATTCAAAAAACAGCTGCATGGCAAAATAAACAAATTATCTATTTAGATTCAACTTCAATGTATATTGCAGGCGGTATTCAGACTTATAGTCGTTTAATGGATCAAATTAGCGAAGCTTTACAAAAAACATCAACGAATTGATGTGAGATATGATTAAATCGTTTTATTTTATTGCAGGCATTTTCATTTTATTCATAATGACTGCAATAAGTTTATTTATTGGCGCAGGGCATGTGACACTGTTTGAGCTGTGGTCTGATAGCCATATGCGCGAGATTTTTTTTGTCAGCCGTGTGCCAAGAACTGTCGCTTTATTATTAGCGGGAAGCGCGATGAGTGTTGCAGGTTTAATTATGCAACTGTTAACACAAAATCGATTTGTTGAACCGTCGTTGGTTGGTACAACGCAATCAGCTAGCCTTGGTTTATTAGTTATGATGGTTTTAGCGCCTGGCGCAAGTGTTATGGCTAAAATGGTCGTTGCTAGTTTGTTTGCTATGATTGGTACAATGATTTTCATGGCAATTTCTCGAAAAATAATTTTTAAATCAGCTTTAATGGTTCCCCTGATTGGTATCATGTTAGGGGCGGTTATTAGTGCAATTACTACGTTTTTTGCCATGTATTTTGATTTATTACAATCACTTGGTGGTTGGGAATCGGGTGATTTTTCAGGAATTTTGCAAGGTCGTTATGAACTATTGTGGCTAGTTGGTGGATTGACGTTACTCGCATGTTGGAGCGCAGATCAATTTACGGTAGCAGGATTGGGGCGTGATTTTTCGATCAATGTAGGGCTTAATTATCGTCGTGTTATGTTAATTGGGCTTATTGTTATTGCATTAATTGGTGGTATTGTCGTTGTCGTAGTGGGTGTTTTACCATTTTTAGGATTGATTGTGCCAAATATTGTTAGTTTATTATTGGGTGACAATGTTCGTAAAACTATTCCGTGGATCTGCTTGTTTGGTAGTGGTTTAGTTTTAGTGTGTGATATTATTGGGCGTGTTATTCGCTATCCATTTGAGATCCCTGTTAGTGTGATTCTTGGCGTAATTGGCGCTATTATTTTTTTAATATTATTGAGTCGAAAACGCCATGTTAGTTAGCCAAAAACGTCATAAGTTGTGCCAAAAAAGAGTTTTTCTGTTGTTTATTATTGCACTAATTTGCGTAACTTGTTTTATGACCTTTGGTCTTAAAGGTAATATTAACTATATTTTGAAGCATCGTTCATGGATTGTGCTCACTATGATAGTAGTTGCTTTTTCGGCAGCAACATCAACATTACTTTTTCAAACCGTCACCAACAATCGAATATTAACCCCATCTATTATGGGATTTGAATCGCTTTTTGTATTAATTCAAACCATTGTCATCTTTTTTATTGATTCACAAGCTATTCCCTATATTGGTATTATTGGAAAATTTGTATTTGAATCACTTTTATTAATCTTATTTTCTCTATTTTTGTATCGAGGTTTGTTTACTAAACTCAAGCAAAATTTACATTTAGTATTATTAATTGGTATCATTTTAGGCACATTATTCCGTAGTTTTTCTAATCTATTGCAGCGACTAATGACACCAACTGAATTTGCTGTGTTACAAAGTCGTATTTTTGCGACATTTACACGTGCAGAACCAGTATTGATCATCTTTTCATTAGTGATTGCCTCAATTATTGGTGTCGTTTTATGGCGAATGCGATTTAAATTTGATGTGCTTGCGCTGGGACGCGATAATGCAATAAATCTAGGGATTAATTACCATAGAAGTATCACGATTGTTTTATTGCTTGTCTCGGTTTTGGTATCGATATCAACGGCTTTAGTGGGTCCATTTACTTTCTTAGGTCTTTTAATTGCTAATTTAGCTTATAGTGTTAGTGGCTCTAGCCAGCATCGTTTTTTACTTCCTACCGCTTTTTTATTAGGCGTTATTTTTCTAGTTGGTGGACAAATGTTTTTAGAGCGAGTGTTAAATATGGTTGGAGCATTATCTATTGTCATTGAATTTATTGGTGGTTCTTTGTTTATCTTCTTATTATTGAAAAAGGTTCAAAAGTGATAGAAATTGAGAATGTTTGTAAAAATTATCAAACAATACCTGTATTGCAAAATGTTAATGCGACAATTACACAAGGTGGCATTACTGCTATCATTGGTCCAAATGGGGCAGGTAAGTCAACGTTACTATCAATTATAAGTCGACTTTTATTAGCCGATGAAGGGCAAGTTAAAATTCAAAATATGGATGTTGTTAACACACCAAGCGATAAACTAGCTACCTATTTATCAGTATTAAGGCAAGAAAACCGCTTCACCAGTAGATTAACTGTTTTTGAATTAGTTGGATTTGGGCGTTATCCCTATAACAAAGGGCGATTAAATGCCGATGATTATAATCATATACATCGGGCACTTGATTTTTTAAATCTTACTGAATATAAAGATCGCTTTTTAGATGAATTATCTGGTGGACAACGACAACGAGCTTATGTTGCCATGGTGCTGTGCCAAGATACTGAATATGTATTACTCGATGAACCTCTTAATAATCTTGATATGAAACATGCGGTAGCCATGATGAAGCAATTACGCCGAGCAGCAGATGAGCTAGGTAAAACTATTGTGATTGTTATTCACGATATTAACTTTGCGTCGGTGTATTCAGACTATATTTTAGCGATGAAAAACGGCAAATTAATTTATCAAGGAGATCCCAAACAAATCATGAGTTCAAAAATTTTAGAAGATATATTTGATACTCCCGTTAACATAGAAAATATCAAAAACCAGAATATTGCTGTTTATTACTAATTATTAAGCTAATAGCTATAAGCAGAATATAGATATTGGTTAAATTTTTCTTTTTTGGGTAAGAAAACAGTGTTTAATTTAATAATTTTCAAGCAAACTATAGCACTCATTAGGGGGTAACAGTTTATTGTGACCCATATTTTATTGGCTACTATACTTATGCTGAGATAAAGTTATGAAATTAGAAGAAATAGCATTTTTAGCTGGTGTTTCACGAACTACAGCTAGTTATGTGGTGAATGGTAAAGCCAAAACATATCGGGTTAGTGACAAAACAATTGAAAAAGTTATGTCGGTGGTAAAAGAGTATAATTACCAACCTAATGCTGTTGCAGCAGGCCTTAGAGCAGGTAAAACACGAACTATTGGTATTATTATTCCTGACTTAGAAAACAACAGTTATACCCGCATCGCTAATTATTTAGAGCAACTGGTAAGAAAGGAAGGATATCAATTATTATTGTCATGCTCTGAAGATAATCCACTAATCGAAAAAGAATGCGTTAAGCACCTTCAACAACGCCGAGTTGATGCTTTGGTTATTTCTTCCTCTTTTGTTTCTGAGCAAGATTATGCCTTTTATGATGATTGGCAAAACTCTGTAATCCCCCTATTTGCATTAGATAGAACATTATCAACTGCTACATTTAGAAATATTGTAGGTGCTGATAAACAAGATGCTAAAACGTTAGCTAGTACATTTAGTCGATTTGTTACAGGAGCTGTTGCTTATATCGGCGCCTTACCTAATTTATCGGTGAGTCAACTTCGTATGGAAGGTTTTAAAGAGGTTGCTTCAGCTCGTTTTAATCAGGTTGATTTTTTGTGTGCGCATAATTATAGTCGTCATGACGCTGAAGTGGCTTTTAGCTATTGGCTTGAAACCCATGATATTCCAGATGGTATTTTCACAACTTCTTTTTCATTATTACAAGGTGCTATAGATTCAATTTTAAAAAAATTCGGCCACTTACCTGATAACCTAACTATTGCAACTTTTGGTGATAATGAATTGCTTGATTTTTTACCATGTAAAGTTATTTCTCTTTCACAAGACCATAAAGAAGTGTCGGAAGTGACGATAAAATTATTACTAGATAGCTTACATAAAAAAAGCTACGAATCGGGAACAACTGTTATTCCTCGGCGTTTAATTTATCGAGGAAGTTTAAGTAGAATTTGCATTAACGATAAATAAAAATAACTATTTATTATATAATAAGCTTTGAATTTTTAGCCAAAAATAAGATCTAGATCACATATTATTTATTAATAGAAATAATTTATTTGATAATTTGCTCTTTTATATTCATTATTGCTGAAACGATTCAATAAAATTATTAATTATAGGATTCATATTTGCTGAGTCATTTTAGTTGACCCAACATTTTAACCCAGAGGGATTTATTATATGTTTCATTTAGTTAAAGAAAACATCCATTTAAATGAACAAGCAACCAATAAAACTGAAGCGATAAAAAAAGTTGCTGCAGCCTTAACTAATGCAGGATTTGTTGAAGAAGGTTATGTTGATGGAATGCTTGAGCGTGAAACACAAGCCGCAACGTACCTAGGTATTGGCCTTGCGATCCCGCATGGCACAACAAAAACTCGTCATTTGGTAAAAAAAACAGGCGTGCAAGTATTTTGTTTTCCAAATGGTGTTGAATGGGGTGATGATGGTGAAAAAGCCTATCTTGCAATTGGTATTGCTGCAAGTTCTGATGAGCACTTAGAGCTACTTCGTCAATTAACTCATGTACTTGGTGCAGATGGTGTTGAAGAGCGAATTAAAAATATTAAAACAACAGATGAAGCAATAGCTATTTTAACTGGTAAAACAAGCGTAGAAGATAGCCATTTTGCCATTAATTCATCATCACTATTATTAGATATACCTGTAGATAGTTTAGCTACTTTACAAGCGTTAAACGCATCACGATTAAAACAACAACAAGCTGTAAATACGCGTTTTATTACTCATGCCTTAGATAATAAACCAAACTATTTAGGTCATGGCGTTTGGCTCAGTGACAGTGCCGAAGGTAATCTAAAAAACGGCATTGTAATAAGCCGTACGATCAGTGATCTAAACGAAGATGGTCAGCCAGTTAAATTGCTTATTACAATGTCAGCTATTGATGATTCTGTTTCAGCGACAATCAACCAAATTGCGACCTTAGCATTTAATCAACAATTAGAGCAATTGTTAACGGCAAATGCAGAGCAGTTAATGCAGTTACTTGACCCAACTAAAGCATCATCTGCATCTCAAGCTGTAGATGCTGAAAAAGATCCGATACCTGTTTCTACTCCGTCAAGCGAAGGGTTAAGCCGTGAATTTGTTGTTCCAAACGAAAATGGTTTACATACTCGTCCGTCTTCTGTGCTAGTCAAATTAGTCAAAGAATTTAGCAGTAAAGTGACTGTTGCTAATTTAGATGGTAAAGGTGAGCCAGTGAGTGCAACCAGCTTAATGAAAATTGTTGCACTTGGTGCCAAAAAAGGGAGCCGATTACAATTTACCGCTGTGGGAGATGATGCAGAGCAAGCACTTGATGCCATTGGAAAAGCAATTGAAAGCGGTTTGGGTGAGGAGATAAATTAATGATTTGTCGTGTTGCAACCATAACATTAAACCCCGCTTATGATCTTTTAGGGTTTTGCCCAAAAGTTGAACTTGGCGATGTGAACTTAGTGCAAACAAATGCATTACTTGCTGCGGGTAAAGGCATTAATGTTGCGAAAGTGTTATCCGATCTAGATGTAAAATTAACAGTTGGTGGTTTTTTAGGTAAAGATAACCGCGATGGCTTTAATTTATTATTTCAATCATTAAGTGTGGTAGACCAATTTCAAACTGTTGAAGGTCGTACACGTATCAATGTTAAATTGACTGAAGAAAATAGTGAAGTGACAGATTTAAACTTTTCAGGCTTTACTATTACTGAACAAGATTGGCAAAGTTTTGTCAACAACTCTCTTGAATGGCTAAAAGATATTGATTTGGTTGCTATCAGTGGTAGCTTACCAACAGGTGTCCCACTTGATAAATTTACAAATTGGATGGAGCAGATTAAGGCAATTTGCCCCAAAATTGTATTCGATAGTAGCCGAGATGCATTAGTCGCGGGATTAAAAGCCAAACCATGGTTAATAAAACCAAACGACAAAGAGTTAGAAATGTGGGTAGGGCGTAAATTACCCACATTAGAAGATGTCAAAGAAGCAGCGATGGAGCTAGTTAATGACGGCATTGAAAATGTGGTTATCTCACTAGGAAGCAAAGGCGCTTTATGGGTAACTCAAAATGAAGCATGGTTAGCAAAGCCACCTAAATGCCAAGTTGTTAGCACTGTTGGTGCAGGGGATTCAATGGTTGCTGGAATAATGTATGGCTTGATGACTAGCCTATCAATCAAAGATACTTTAGTATTTGCATCAAGCGTTGCCGCTTTATCAGTTGAACAAGCAGGGGTTGGTATATCTGATCGTCAAGCTGTAACCAATATGATAGAAAAAATTGAAATAATTTCTGAATAGGAGTATTCATGAATATATATATTATAGAAGGTAATAATACAGGGCCAGTTAATGGACGTTTAGCTAAAGCTGAATTGGCTTTAGCTGCGCATGTATTAAATTTAAATGTGGTTGATAGTGCAACATCTGCTGATGTGGTGATTGGAGTTGGATCTGGAGCTATCAGTGATATATCTGTTGTTGGCAAAAAAGTTTATGTTGTTAATGATTTAAATCAAATTTTTGCTGATCCAAAACAAATTTTAACCGACGCACCAAGTAAAGCAACGGTTTATCAACAACCAACAGAAGCTGCTCCTACAGCAAATAATAATACAGGCGTAAAACGTATTGTGGCTGTTACCGCTTGCCCAACAGGGGTTGCACATACTTTTATGGCAGCTGAAGCTATTGAAGAAGAAGCAAAAAAACGCGGTTGGTGGTGTAAAGTCGAAACTCGTGGTTCGGTTGGTGTCGGCAATGAATTAACACCAGAAGAGGTTGCTTCTGCTGATGTGGTAATTGCTGCTTGTGATATTGATGTTGATTTAAGTAAGTTTACTGGCAAAAAACTATATCGTACTAAAACTGGTCCAGCACTTAAAAAGACCGCCCAAGAATTTGATAAAGCATTTGAAGAAGCAACAGTTTATCAACCGACAACAAGCGCTTCAACAGCTAAATCAAGCAATGAGAAAAAAGGCGTTTATCAACATCTATTAACTGGCGTATCTTATATGTTACCAATGGTAGTTGCAGGTGGTCTAATTATTGCACTTTCATTTGCCTTTGGTTCATTTGAAATGGTCGATGGCGTGCAAAAGTTAATTGGTGAACCACACTTAGCACAAATTGGAGGGCTTGCTTTCTCACTTATGGTGCCACTGCTTTCGGGGTATATTGCTTATTCCATTGCTGATAGACCCGGGCTTGCTCCAGGGCTTGTCGGTGGATTACTAGCAGTCTCGACCGGTGCAGGATTTTTAGGTGGTATCATTATTGGTTACTTTGCTGGTTACCTTGCACACTCAATTACAAAGTATTTACCATTACCGAACACTTTAGAAGCATTAAAACCAATCTTAATTGTGCCTCTATTTGCAACATTAATTACTGGTCTTGTGATGCTGTATATTGTGGGTACACCAATCTCATGGATAATGAAAATTGTAACGGAATGGTTAAATTCAATGGGTACAGCAAATGCAGTTATTTTAGGGGCAGTTTTAGGTGGTATGATGTGTACTGATATGGGTGGACCAATTAATAAAGTTGCTTATGCATTTGGTACTGGTCTAATTTCCTCTCAAGTTTATGCGCCAATGGCAGCCGTTATGGCAGGCGGTATGGTTCCTCCTTTAGCGATGGGGATAGCAACTCTAATTGCTAGCAAGAAGTTTGCTAAAGCTGAACAAGAAAGTGGTAAGGCGTCTTTGGTATTAGGTTTATGCTTTATATCAGAAGGCGCAATTCCATTTGCTGCGCGCGATCCATTACGTGTTATCCCATGTTGTATCATTGGGGGAGCAATTACAGGTGGTATGGCATTAGCCTTTGGTTCAACATTAATGACACCTCATGGTGGATTATTTGCTTTAGCTATTCCAGGTGTGGTTAAGCCAGTTGGTGGTTATTTGTTATCTATTGTTGTTGGTGCTGTGATTGCTGGCGTGGCATATGCATTTATTAAACAACCAGAGCAAACTGAAACGACAGCTACGGCCTAATATCTAATTATATAAATAAAAGCGCCATCATCTGATGGCGTTTTTTATTGTGAATAAATTATTTTTTAACCCAACGTTGTAAATCTTTGGCAATAAAGTGATCTATTTTTTGTAGTAAAGATTGCGAATTTTCCGAAACAATTAATGTTTGATAAAAACTATCTCGAATAAAACCTTCATCCACAGCATGCTGTAAAAAATTAAGCATGGGTTGCCAGAATCCCATTACATCAAACAATGCAACGGGTTTTTCATGATAACCGATTTGCATTGCTGTCCACACCTCAAAAATTTCTTCTAGTGTGCCTGTTCCACCAGGCATGGCAATAAAGCTATCAGCAAGCTCTGCAAGTCTTGCCTTGCGTTGATGCATATTATCAACTATTTCTAAACGTGTAATACCATGATGAGCAGTTTCAGCTTCGACTAAACGTTTCGGAATAATACCGATGACCTCGCCGCCATGCTCTAATACTGCATTGGCAATCACCCCCATTAAGCCTTTATTGCCACCGCCATAAATTAGACGTCGATTTTGTTCAGCTAAAGTTTTACCTAACCGTTCTGCTTGTGTACGATATTCAAAGTGGCTTCCATCATTAGCACCACAAAAAACACAAATATTTTTTTTCATAAATTTTATTCTACCCGATATGTTATTTTCTTACTATTTTAGCACAGCAATCACTTTATTTGTTTACAAGCTGAGCAGTCGGTTGTGTTTAGTGTTTTAGATATTGACATAATCGCCATAGATCGTTAATATTTCACCCGTTAAGTGTTCCTCCATAGTTCAGTCGGTAGAACGGCGGACTGTTAATCCGTATGTCACAGGTTCAAGTCCTGTTGGAGGAGCCATTCACCGAATTTTTATAGCCTGTTTATAGCAGGTTACCTATCGCATAATTATTTATATCAAATCATACAAATTTATTTCCAATAATATTAAATATATAGATTTTAGAAATTTAATGTTTTATAATCGATTGGTTTTTTTATAACCAGAAATAATTAAAGAAAAGGAAATAAAATGAAGAAAACATTAATTGCACTTACAACATTTGCGTGTTTCTCAAATTTTGCTTACGCTGAGACCAATGGATTTTATTTAGGCGGGCAATTAGGTGCTACTATTTTAAAAGTGAGCGACATTGAAGATACTTTACATTATAGAAGTCGTATAGTAAAAGACGATATTTTCGACTCAATGCATAAAACTAAATTAGCAGGTGCTTTAAATTTAGGTTATAACCTTTATAATTATGATGTACCAGCTCGAGTTGAATTATCTTATACTTTACGTGGTAACGCAGAGAAAACAGAAAATAGATATAGCACATATGAGGATTATCGCCTTCGCACTACGCAAAAAGTAAAAGCACGTATGAATACGTTAATGTTAAACGGTTATTATGATATTGAAATAGACTCACCAATTATTCCATTTGTTGGTGCAGGATTAGGTGTTGCATTCACCAAATTAGAGCATAATCATAAAGAAAAATGGAATGTTTCTGTTGATGGTGTTGATTATGAACGTTCATTATCAAAAACAAAAACTAAATTTGCATGGAATGTTGCTGCAGGGGCTGCTTATAAAGTTAATAATAACCTAGCTCTTGATTTCACCGCTCGTTATGTAGATGCTGGTAAAGTAACCATTAAAGAATATAACGAATACTATCGAACTAATGCAAGTGGTAAATTAAGATCAATTGATCTATTAGCAGGTGTTCGTTATAACTTCTAATCAATTGATTAAACTAAAAAGGGCTGTAGTCCTTTTTAGTTGATTAACAAGTGCTGCATCAAAATTAGTTACAAAAAACCTCATAGTTAGTATAAAGCTCATTTAAAAGATTACGCTACCTATGTCAATGCTTCATGTTCAATAGGCGTCATATTTTATAAATTTGTAAAAATATTTAAGAGTCTATGTCGCTTAACCGTAAAGATGATTTATTACAGAGTATTCATATTGCAAATCCTAATAAGAAATATCAGTATTGATTTTCCACATGCTTGAACTGCTAAGCTTACAATGAGTTGGTTATTTACTGAACTATTTGATTAGGTTTTAGTAGTTTGAAAACAATCTTTAACTCTATTTTTCAATTTGTAAACAGCAGATAAGTTTACTTGTCGATATATTTTCTACTTTTCGTCGGGCAATACGTTTTTTACCTTTAGATCAAACTTTAACTCGTAATATGCTTGATATACTCGCTTATAATGCCATTGATATCCTTGCTTTCTGATATACGATTAAAGTCAGTAAAAAAGTGTCAACATAAGCTTATTTTAAAATAATTATAATTTAGTGCTTGGTCATTTTAATGACTGAAGCTTGTATTATAGAGAATTTTATACTTATTGCTGTGCTATTTTAGTCGATAGTTATATTTTTAATAGCCATCTTCGCCGATGAATTATTAACAGTATTTACTATAAATAAACCACAGAAAAATATAAATCAATACAATAAATACATTCTCAAAGTAATAAATGCAAAAAATGTCAATAAAGCTATATGTTTAGGGAAAAATCTGATAATATTTACAAGGATAAGCGATAAGGGAATAAAAATGATTTATGAACTCGCACCAGCCGAATTGCATGATGAATTTAAAGCTTTTCATCATAATCTAGAAAAAATAGCATCACAACATGTAGAAGTTTGCCCATTTTGTAAAAATACTAAATTTTATAAAGTTCGGTCAAAACCAACTAAAACATACCGCTGTAAAGCTTGTCATAAATATTTTACTGCTTCAACCAACACCCCTTTCCGTCGTTTAGTGCCATTTAATGAATTAGAAGTTATTTTTATTAACCGTATAAAAAATATCAGTTATAACAATATTGCTAAACAGCTTGATATTTCACTGGCAAAGGTTATTCGTCGGGAATGTGCAATTATTAATTATCTTCAAAACAATTATCCATCATTACATAATTGGTATACTCATAAAAAACAAACAACATTAATTCCAACTTTAGAACAACAATATAAAATAATTAAAGACAAAGTAACGAATTTATTGGGTGAACAAAATCAAACCTGCATATATTGTGGATCTAACGAAACAACTAAAGTTGGAAATCGAGCTTGCTATCGTTGCCGATGTTGTCGACATAGTTTTAATATTTTAAGAGATACCAGCTTAAACCGTATTCCGAAACCTGAATTATGGTTACAATTTATTGATTTGATTGTTTCTGGAGCAAATAATTTGCAAATAGCAAAAACACTTAACTTACACAACGATACCGTGCGTAAATGGCGATCTAATTGGTGCAAAATGATGAAGTATTGGCACTGTGATGCGCTTGCCATTTGGTGTAAATATAAAGAAGAAGGTAATAATTAACAATTAATTTGATAATTTGACGTTTTATCATAAATTTCTCAAACAATAACATAAATGGATATCAGTTCTATGAAAAAAAATAATTTATTTTTATATATGTGCTTAATTAGCAGTGCACTCTTAATCAATGGTTGTGATGGTAAAAAAACACCTGACGATACCCGATTATCACAATTACCAACTGCGGTTATTAATAGTTATCTTTTTCATACTGAGCCAGAACTTTTACCATTTAGTAAAAAAATTAAACAACAACAAATCCAAGGTTCATCAAATAAAACGATTAACTATAATGAACAAGGCTTTGTCACTAATTATGATTTAGAAGGATTACATGGTGAAATAAACTATGATACGGCTAAATATAGCTATGGCATGAACGACACCAGAAATGTTTATGACATTGTTTTTGATTCATCAAAAAATATTCTTGGTATGAAGAATAATGATAATGATATCGTTGCAAGCACAGAATTTGATGAGCAAGGTCGTTTGGTTGAGACAACCTTATCACATTTTGCCGAAAATAACGTGATATTTAGCAGTAGAATTATTTATGATAATGATCATGTAGAGCTTGTATTATATAATGCTTATGTTCCTGTCGATGCAAACACGAAATTCCCAGTATTATCACAAGAAAAAGATGTCATATATAATGATAACGAGCAAATAGAAAAGACCATTACTAAAACATTTAAGTTATCATCAAATGGTGACATCATCATTAATGAGAATAATGAGCAAGAGGTTGAACTAACAGAAACTTGTACTTACTCGGAATATAATCAAAACAACGATTGGACTAAAGCTGTTTGTATTACAGCAGGTAGCGAATCAAAAACCGTTAATCTAACCAGAACAATTCAATATGATTAGTCACAGCCATATTCGTCATATTGGCGGCAAAGTATAATTGTATCTTCTATTAACCGCCTAGCAATGGTGCCATACTCAGGAATTTTAGGTAATTGCGTGTAATGGTACCAGTTTGCTTCAATAAGTTCATTTTTGTCTACCACTATTTCACCACTATCATAATCAGCCAAATAAGCCATCATTAATGAATTTGGAAATGGCCAAGGTTGCGATCCAACATAACGAATATTCTTAATTTTTATTTTTGACTCTTCAAATACTTCCCGTTCAACGGCGGTTTCCATTGTTTCGCCAATCTCGGTAAAACCCGCCAATACGGTGTACAAGTTATCTTGATTATGTCTAACGTGCTTGGCTAATAAAATTTTATTTTTATGGCGAATTGCTACGATAATAGATGGTGAAATTTGTGGGTAGTAACGTTCTTTGCAGTGATCACACATACAGCACCATTCGGTATTACTGATATACATCTCATATCCACAATATCCACAATATTTATGGGAGCGATAAAACTCAGAAAGCTGCACAGCTCGTCCAGCCATATTAAACAAGGATTGATCTGCGATATCAAGTAATGGACGGATTGAACTCATCGCATTTTTTATTTCACTACAAATGAGCCAAGCAGTTTGTCCATTCAATTCACCTATTGGTTGAGCTCGTTTATTCGTAAAACCAAGTTCATCAGCACGCCCTACAGGAACTTCACCATCAGGCAACCATAATCGCCCATTAGTACTTACAAACCAATAACCTATTTCACTGCCAGTTAAATTAAATTGTTGTTGTATATTCATATTATAAATGCCAAAAGTAAAAACGAAAAAAGGAGGGGTTTCCTCCTCCTTTTTTAACAATATTATTTTTTTGTTTTCTCGTGAAGTCCTTTTTTCTCAAGTTCCCAGTAGATAAGGCGTTGCTGGACAATTGTGAATAAGTTACTGACGATATAATATAAAACTAAGCCTGATGGGAACCATAAAAAGAACACAGTAAAGATTAATGGCATATAAGTCATTAATTTTTGTTGTAATGGATCGGTAGCCGGAGTTGGTGACATTTTTTGAATTAAGAACATGGAGCCACCCATTAATAAAGGCAAAATATAATAAGGATCTTGCGCAGATAAGTCATAAATCCAAAGCGCAAATGGTGTATGGCGTAATTCAACTGCGCTACTTAACATATAGAATAATGACAAGAAAATCGGCATTTGAATAATTATTTGTAAACAACCGCCTAATGGATTGACTTTCTCTTGTTTGTAGAGAGCCATTGTTTCAACGCTCAATTTTTGTTTATTATCACCATAACGCTCTTTCAAAGCTTCTATACGAGGCTGTAATAATTTCATTTTTGCCATTGAACGATACTGTGCTCGAGTTAATGGGAATAAAAGACCTCGAACAATAAAAGTAATAACAATAATCGAGAAGCCCCAGTTACCAACAAAACTTTGTATAAACTTCAATAAATAAAAAAGCGGTTGTGACAAGAACCATAACCAACCGTAATCAACAATTAAATCAAGATGATTTGCAGTTTCTTTAAGCTGGTTTTGAATTTCAGGTCCTAACCATAATTTGGCACTAATGGTTTGTGTACTACCTGCAGGAATAATGGTTGGCTCACCTTTGAAACCAATTGTTGCTTGTGAATTATTCGCAGTTGCACGAGAGTAAAATAGATTATTTGTATCCTGTGCTGGCACCCATGCTGAAGCGAAATAGTGTTGCAGCATCGCAATCCAACCTGTTTGTGTCTCGACCGATAAAGCTTTATCTTTGATATCGTCAAAACTGTATTTACTGTAGTTGCTACTAGAACTAGAGTAAGCTGCACCACGGAATGCACTTTGCCCTAACCCGCTACCACCTTCAGTTGGAATATCATCAGGTAATTTGATAGTTTGTTTTAGTTGCCCATACATAGAAACATCAATCGGCTGGCTACTTTGATTGTTGATGTTATATTGAACATCAATAGCATAATTATTACGATGTAATATGTAATATTTAGTATAACTTACCCCATTGACCTGATAAGTTAATGGAACACGCAACTCATCTTGACCATCAGCTAAAACATATTCTGATTTTTCAGTTTTATATACTGGGCGTTTTGAACCTTGTTTAGCATTATCTGGGCCATCTTTACCAGTTAAACCACTTTCAGCAATATAGATGAAATCAGGACGTGATGCTAATAACTGAAAAGGCGTACCAGAATGCAGTGTTTGCTCATATTTTAATAATTGTGCAGCTTGTACATCACCACCATAAGTATTAATAGTGAGTGACAACACATCTGATTTTACAGTAATTATTTTACCCTGTGCCAAGCTATCTGTTGAATTATCATCACCTATTTGTTGTGTTAATTGGTTTGTGATCGGCGGCTTAGGTGCGTGATCTTCCTCCCACGCTTTCCAAATAAAAAAAGATACAAAAAGTAAAGCAATGACTAAAATATTACGTTGAGATCCCATTAGTGTTTTTCTCTATTGGTTTTAGTTTTTGGAGGAACAAAATCTTCTCCTCCGTCATGTAAAGGATGACATTTTAATACACGTTTAGCTGTTAGCCAACCACCTTTTATGAATCCAAAGCGTCTTAGTGCAATTATTGCATATTGTGAACATGTCGGCGTAAAGCGGCATTTTGGACCAAATAAAGGACTAATAAAACGTTGATAAATACGCACAAAAAAAACAAAAGTATTAACTATCATGTGGTTACATGCATAAACGTGCAGCTTAATAATTGATATGAATTTATTTAAATATCGATCTTGGCTATGATTCGTTGACATAATTTATTGAGTGTTTCAACGATTTGTTGATTATCTAAATCTATAACAGGCTGTTTAGCCATCAAAATAAAATCAATATTAGGAAGTTGATGTTGATGATGTCGAAAATACTCTTTAGTCAATCGTTTAATACGATTACGCTCATGCGCTCTTTTTACCTGTTTTTTCGCTATAGCAAACCCTAACCGTATATGGTTACAGTTATTTTTACGGGCCACTAAAGTTAAAAACGGCGACCTAGCCCGCACGGACTCTTGGAAGACATGATTAAAATCAAAGGGAGTTAGCAATCGTAACTCCCGAGGAAAAGTGAACTTAATCACCCAACTTTAAATCAGCTAGCAACAGTTAAACGAACACGGCCTTTAGCACGACGGCGAGCAAGAACTTGACGACCGTTTTTAGTTGCCATACGAGCACGGAAACCGTGAGTTCTATTGCGTTTTAATACTGATGGTTGAAATGTGCGTTTCATGACGATTTATATCCAAATCTAATTTATCAACAGGTTGCAGAGTCTAAACTCCACAGCATTAATTAAAGAAGTCGGAATTATAGAGACTATTTTATTTTTCGTCAATGAGATTTTCACCGATTTATTTGAATAAGAACCATTAACAGTTCATTATGGCACAATTGAATAAAATTAAACAAATTCTTATAACATAATAGGTTAAAAAAACAAAAATAAATCAACTAATCCATAAAAGCAAGTACACGCTTACTTTTTTCGCCACCGACTTCGCGTGCTAATTTAGGTACCAAATAACCCGATATCTTTTCGGCTAACTGTTTCATTATGATTTTTGCAACATCATCTTCGACTAAAAAATGGGCGGCGCCTTGCACTTTATCTAACAAATGGATGTAATAAGGCAAAATACCAATATCGAAAAGCCGATTACTTAACTGTGCTAAAACCTTGGCGTTGTCATTAACATTTTTCAATAACACGCTCTGATTCAGTGTTGTCACATCACTTTGTTTTAAAAGTCTAATTGCATTAGCAACATCATTATCAATCTCATTGGGATGATTAATGTGAGTAACTACTACAATTTGCAACCTGCTTTCAAAAAATAATTTGCAAAGCTCAGATGTTACTCGTGAAGGAATAACAACGGCTAAACGGGTATGGATACGCAAACGTTTAATATGTGGGATTTGTTCTAAGGCATTAATCAAAAATGCTATTTCATGATCTTTAGCCATTAAAGGATCACCACCTGATAAAATAATTTCATCAAGTTCTGGATGGTTAGCAATATATTCAAGTGCAAAAGCCAGGTTTTTTTTATTGCCTTGGTTATCGTGATAAGGGAAATGTCGCCTAAAACAGTAACGGCAGTTAATTGCACAGGCTGTTTTCGTTATTAACAATGCTCGGTTATGATACTTATGTAATAGCCCAGGGATAACATTATCTTGCTCTTGTAATGGGTCATTGCTATAACCCTTTACTTTTAATAATTCGTTATCATCGCAAAGCACCTGCAATAAAAGAGGGTCGTTATTGTCGCCTCTTTTCATCCGGTTGATGAAAGCCATAGGTACACGAAGTGGAAACTGCTTTTTTGCCAATTGCATAGAGCTTGAAATGGTTTTTGGGTCTAGATCCAAATAAGCATATAAAACATTGATATCTGTCACAACATTGGCAAGCTCTATAATCCATTTATCTTTATTATTTGGTAGTTCAATTTTTTGCTGTATAATGTGGCTCATTTTTTGTAATTCAGAATTTTAGTTGGAGCTTTTATGGCATCTTATAGTACTAATGAGTTTAAAGCGGGTCTTAAAATAATGCAAGATGGCGAGCCATGTGTCATTGTTGAAAATGAATTTTACAAACCCGGTAAAGGTCAATCAATTAACCGCGTAAAAATTAAAAAATTACTTTCAGGAAAAACTGTCGATAAAACTTTCAAATCTGGCGAATCAGTTGAAGCCGCTGATGTTGTGGATATGAATTTAACTTATCTTTATACCGATGGCGAGTTTTGGCATTTCATGAATAATGAAACATTTGAACAACTTTCAGCTGATGCTAAAGCAGTTGGCGATAATGCCAAATGGCTAGTTGATCAAGCTGAATGTATTTTAACTTTATGGAATGGTCAGCCAATTGCAGTAACGCCACCGAACTTTGTTGAGCTTGAAGTGATTGAAACCGATCCAGGTCTAAAAGGTGACACAGCAGGAACGGGTGGAAAACCAGCAACGCTATCAACTGGTGCTGTCGTACGTGTGCCACTATTTGTACAAATTGGCGAAATTCTAAAAGTTGATACACGCTCAGGTGAATATGTTTCACGCGTAAAATAAAGTACCTTATGATTAATTTTAATTTATCATAAACAAGAGAGGTTTCTTGACCTCTCTCTTACTTACCCAAATCCTGTTGCTTACTTTTGGGAGAAGCCCAACTTTCTACTCGAAAGTTATCATTAATAGTGAATTTTATCCACAAAACTTAAAAAGTGCTAAATTAAATAATCCCGAAAACAATGTATCTAGCACTTAAAAATCATTCAGAAAACCCATTGATTTTATTGAGTTTTTTTGCTGAATCTAGTATGCGATAAGGGATCTATATTTTGCAGCTTTTATCTTTGGATGATGGCATAGCGGTAAGTATTAATTTTCAAAATATTACTCAATTTTAATAAATTCTAAAGTTTTGTTACGAAGTCGAAATAATCAAATATTTCCCATTAAACCATATTGTTATTAATTTTTATCGTATATTGCCAATAAAAATTAAGCAACATATTGATGTCGTTTTCAATAACCAGAATTGTAGCGTGGTTTTGTTTGTTGCCGTTAGTCGAGTTAGCAAGCTATCAGTGAAAATATTTAGGCAGTGATATAGCCTCATATTAGAGGCTATTATCATATTTATTAGGCTATATTTCAATTTAAGCGAATTATAAATAAACCATATGAGTACCTTTTTCTGGTTGAAAGGTAGCTTTACCAAATTCATCTAAGAAGTAGGCGATATGATCGGCTTTATCCCCCACTAAACGTCCTTTGACTTTGTTCCATGTCATCAGAGCTATCATCGAATCAGGTTCACAGCAAATTAACATGGGTTGTTCAAACTCTTCATTCCAATAAAACTCACCACCATATAATTTATGGGCGGTGAGTAATAAATAACAGCCATATTCTTGTGAGATCATGTTTAATTGCTCTTCTGAAATGCTGAAGTTCTTTTCAGCCAGTTCACTAATAATCATTTCAACAACGGTGATGCTTTTTTCTGAGTAATCAAGCTGATTAATGCTCCATGTTGGGCTATTCAATATGGCGTTTTGCGCCCATGCTTCAATTTCTTGATATAATTCATTTTTTTGTTCAGTCATTTTTATTCACTTCGCTATTGAGTTTAATCTGTTCTAATTGCTTAACACTTTGCCATGCGGCTTCCATTTGTTCAAGTGTTGCATCAATTAAAGTTATATTTTTTTGTTTGAGTATTGATTCGACTTGTTGAAATCGTCGAGTAAATTTTTTATTGGCTTGCTTTAAGCACTGTTCCGATTTAATTTTTAAATGCCTTGCTAAGTTGACGGTAGCAAATAATAAATCGCCAAGCTCTTCTTCTATTTTTTGTGGATCTTGTCTTGGGAGTTCTAACTCTTGCTCTACTTCGTTAATTTCTTCTTTTACTTTATCAAGTACCGCAATGATATCATTCCAATCAAATCCAACCGAGGCGCACAGTTTTTGAATTTTTTCTGCTTGCATTAGGGCTGGGATTGCCTTAGGAATATCATCTAGTAACGAATATTGCGCTTTTTGATCGCGCTCTTTTTGTTTAAGTTGTTCCCAATTCGGTTTTTGTGTTTGGTTGTCTGTAAAAATATGAGGATGGCGATAAACTAATTTATCTGCTACAGATTGGCAAACATCATCAAAATTAAACAGCTCTTGCTCATTGGCCAAATCGGCATAAAAGACAATGTGAAACAGTAGATCACCCAGTTCTTTTTTTAGTTCATCTGTATCTTGTTTATCAATGGCATCAAGTACTTCGTATGTTTCTTCTAGTGTATAAGATTTTAATGAAGCAAAAGTTTGAACTCGATCCCATTGGCAACCATTAATTGGGTCGCGGAGTTGTTTGGTGATTGCTTGTAAGCGCTGTAATTCCTTCACAATATTTCTCATAAAATGAATCATTGGTTGTACCATTGTAAATGGTTTGATAGTAAAACGGTTGTTCTTTTAAATATTAATTTCAATATATTTTGATGCTGTTGATAATAATTTCATCAAAAATCACCATAAAAACAGCTAAAATAAGGCTATTTACGGAACTTCTAGCCGATAAATGTGAATTAAGTATATAATACCCCCTTATTAAATTAACTCTATTAAATAATATGCATAATTTACGTGAACTTACTTTAAGAGGTACCATTCTTGGTGCTTTTATAACTGTCATTTTTACTGCATCAAATGTTTATCTTGGCTTAAAAGTCGGATTGACATTCTCGTCAGCCATTCCTGCTGCGGTGATTTCAATGGCAATATTAAAACTGTTTTCGGGCTCTACCATTTTAGAAAATAATATGATACAAACTCAGGCATCGGCAGCAGGTACATTATCTTCAATTATTTTCGTGCTTCCTGGCTTGTTAATGATTGGATATTGGCATAGCTTTCCATTTTGGCTAACCTTTGCGGTATGCTCAGCAGGTGGAATGCTTGGTGTTTTATTTTCCATTCCATTGCGACATGTCATGGTAGTAAAAAGTAATTTGCCTTATCCTGAAGGGATAGCCGCCGCTGAAATTTTAAAAGCAGGTTCTGAAACTAATAATAATGAGGCGAACGAGGGGTTAAAAGATATTTTATTTGGTGGTGTTATTGCCTCTATTGTTAGCCTATTTACTAATGGTTTTCGTGTGTTATCCGAAAATACAGCCTATTGGTTTTCAGCTGGCAAATCTATTTTTCAACTCCCGATGGGATTCTCATTAGCTTTGCTTAGTGCGGGTTATTTAATCGGTATTATGTCTGGAATTGCTATTTTAATTGGTACCATGATTGGCTGGGTTTTTGGTATTCCAATTTTAAGTGCAATAAGTGATTATGATACTACTCAGCCTTTATCCAAAATCGCTATGGGGTTTTGGGCTAGTGATATTCGCTTTATTGGTGCTGGCGTAATCGCTATTGCAGCAGTTTGGACTCTACTAACACTAATCAAACCGATGATTGAAGGGTTAAAAATTTCATTTAAAACTATGCGTTCTGATGTGTCAGTAAACGACATCGCACCAACCGAACGAGATTTATCACCAAAAGCGATTTTATTAATTATGGGTAGCATGTTGGTCATTTTATTAGTGACTTTCTATTCATTTATTGCCGATAGTGGACTATCTGCTGGTATTGCATGGACATTAGTTTTTAGCGCTGTATTATTTGCTTTTATTATGGGCTTTTTAGTTGCCGCGGCTTGTGGTTATATGGCGGGACTTGTTGGCTCATCGGCTAGCCCAATATCGGGTATTGCCATTGTTGCCGTGATTGTCATTTCATTAATCTTATTAGGTCTTGGCGAAGTCAATGGCATGCTGGATTCTATTGAAGGCTCCAATTTTGCCACGGCTCTCGCACTGTTTACTACCAGTACTGTTTTGGCTGTGGCTTGCATTTCTAACGATAATTTACAAGACCTAAAAACAGGTCATTTGGTTAATGCTACACCATGGAAGCAACAAGTCGCATTATTACTTGGCTGTGTTGTTGGTGCTATTGTTATTGCGCCTATTTTAGAAATTTTATACAACGCTTACGGTTTTACTGGTGCCTTACCTCGCACAGATATGGACACAACTCAAGTTTTAGCCGCACCACAAGCAACGTTGATGACAACAATAGCTAAAGGTATTTTTGCACATAAACTTGATTGGACTATGATCTTAATTGGACTTGCTGTGGGGGCTATTATTATCGCAATTGATGTAATCCTTGCCAAGAATAAGTCTAATTTCCGCATACCTGCACTGGCTGTTGGTCTAGGTATTTATTTACCACCAAATATCACAACACCGATTATTATCGGTACTTTATTATCTTGGATAATTAAACGTAATGCTTATAAAAAGGCCAAAGCGCAAAATTTAGATCCAGAACAACAATTCAAAAAAGTGGATCGTAAAGCAGCATTAATTGCTTCAGGATTAATTGTTGGTGAAAGTTTAGTTGGTGTTTTATTAGCGGTTGTAATTGTGATTAGTATTACCAATGGTGGCAATGATGCACCACTGGCAATACCAGTTAATTTAGGCATATTACCTGAACTTTTAGGTCTCTTTGTTTTTGTTAGTATATGTGCACTCTTTATTCGTCGTGCTTTATCGGCTATAAAAAAATAGTCATTTAAGTAACTAATTTAAGCCCTTTGTTTTTACAAAGGGCTTTTTTATCAACTTTTATTGTTTTATGTTATTTCTTATTTTTAATAATTAAAACAATATTTTTATTAACACATTTTTAATAATAGACAAGATATCATGATTGTATTTGATTCAATCCAAGTGCGTCGAGGCATTAATTTGCTTTTAGATAATGCTTCGGCAACCATTAATCCTCAACAAAAAGTGGGATTAGTGGGTAAAAATGGTTGCGGTAAATCCACTCTTTTTTCACTGATAAAAGGCGAAATTCAAGCTGATGCAGGTAAATTAAGTATACCACCTCAATGGCAACTTGCTTGGGTCAATCAAGACACGCCTGCATTGGATATTCCTGCTATTGAATATGCCATTGATGGAGATCGGGAATACCGTCAATTAGAAAAACAGTTAGATATTGCTAATAAGCAAAATAATGGTGAACAAATTGCGGTTATTCATGAAAAGTTTGATACTATCGATGCATGGACTATTCGTGCTCGAGCAGCAACGCTGCTTCATGGCTTAGGGTTCTCTAATGAGCAATTAATGTCCCCAGTTAAATCATATTCAGGTGGTTGGCGGATGCGGTTAAATTTGGCACAAGCCTTGATGTGCCGTTCTGATTTATTGTTGCTTGACGAACCGACTAATCACCTTGATTTAGACGCTGTTATTTGGCTTGAAAAGTGGTTAAGTAATTATTCAGGCACGTTGATTTTAATCTCTCATGATCGTGATTTTTTAGATCCGTTAGTTAATAAAATTATTCATATTGAACAAAGAAATTTATTTGAATATACCGGCAACTATTCTTCATTTGAAACTCAACGCTCAACGAAGTTGGCACAACAACAATCGCTTTATGAAAGGCAACAACAAAAAGTTGCACATTTACAGAACTATATCGATCGCTTTAGAGCAAAGGCAACTAAAGCGAAGCAGGCCCAAAGTCGTATAAAAATGTTAGAAAGAATGGAGCTCATTGCGCCAGCGCATATTGATAACCCATTTCATTTTCATTTTAAGCCAGCTGAATTTCTTCCTAGCCCTTTGTTAATGATGGAAAAAGTTGTGGCGGGTTATGATGATAAAATTATACTAGAAAAGATTAAACTTAATTTAGTTCCTGGATCTCGGATTGGATTATTAGGGCGCAATGGTGCTGGAAAATCAACATTAATAAAACTATTAGCAGGTGAGCTTTCTCCTAAAGAAGGACATATTAATCTTGCTAAAGGTATTCAACTTGGCTATTTCGCTCAGCATCAGTTAGAATATTTACGCCCCGATGAGTCGCCACTCTGGCATTTAACACAGCTTGCTGAGCCAAGAAATACCGAACAAGAACTGCGTAATTATCTAGGTGGGTATGATTTTCAAGGCGATAAAGTCAGCGAACCAGTCAAAACGTTTTCGGGGGGCGAAAAAGCACGCCTTGTTTTGGCTTTAATTGTATGGCAAAAACCTAACTTGCTACTATTAGATGAGCCAACCAACCATTTAGATTTAGATATGCGACAAGCATTGACAGAAGCACTGATTGATTTTGATGGAGCTTTGGTTGTCGTTTCACATGATCGTCATTTGTTACGTTCCACGACTGATGAATTTTATTTGGTTCATGATCATAAAGTTGAACCATTTGAGGGAGATCTCGATGATTATCAAAAATGGCTGACGGAAGAGCAAAAAAATGATCGCCAAACTAATGAAGAAAGTGATTTAGTCAAAAAAGAAAATAATAACGTTTCAGCTCAGGATCGTAAAGAGCAAAAGCGCAAACAAGCTGAATTACGCGCTCAAATGCAACCAATAAAAAAACAGTTACAAAAAGAAGAGCAAGTACAGGAAAATTTAGCAAAACAACTACAAATGATAGAGCAACAACTGTCTGATCCAATGATGTATGAAGCCAATAAAAAATCGGATTTAACAAGTTTACTTTTGCAACAAAGCCAACTGAAAAGCGAGTTAGAGCAAAGCGAGTTAAAGTGGTTGGACTTGCAACAGCAACTCGAAGAATTTCAAATAGAATAGATTATCTCGCTTGTAATACAATATTGTAATAAATAAGTTTAATTTTATTGGCTAGAATAAAAAAAATCACAGATTTAACTCTGTGATTTTTTATTTTATCAAATAATTTATTCTAATAAAATTGATTAGCTTTTTTCAACTTGACTAAAATCAAGCTCAACAGGCGTTGAACGACCGAAGATGGAAACCGATACTTTTAAGCGGCTTTTTTCATAATCAACTTCTTCAACAACACCATTAAAGTCAGCAAATGGACCTTCGTTAACACGAACAAGCTCACCTGGTTCAAATAAAGTTTTAGGACGTGGCTTATCACCAATTTGTTGTAATCGATTCATGATAGCATCAACTTCACGCTGACTAATTGGGGCAGGTCTATCAGAAGTGCCACCAATAAAGCCCATTGTTCTTGGCACACTTCTTACTAAATGCCAAGTCGCATCATTCATCGCCATTTCAACTAATACATAACCAGGAAAGAATTTACGTTCACTCTTACGGCGCTGACCGCTTTTCATTTCAACAACTTCTTCGGTTGGTACTAATACTTCCCCGAAAGAATCTTCCATATCATGTAATTTAATATATTCACGTAATGATTGTGCTACACGCGCTTCATAACCAGAATACGCTTGTATAACATACCAACGTTTTTGTTGTGTTTCGCTCATATTAACGCCCTATTGATGTTAAATAAAAGATGGCTGAACCGAATAAAGAATCCATTCCCCAAAGCGCTAAACCAACAATAACTGTGATAGCAGCAATCAGCATGGTTGTTTGTGTCGTTTCTTTACGAGTCGGCCATACAACTTTTCTTAACTCTTTTCGTGATTCTTGTAAAAACAACAAAAATGATTTACCTTTAGCTGTTGTGATCGCAATGAATAAAGTTAATAGCGAAAGCACAACAACCGCTATAATCCGAACGATCGTATTAGGTTGATATATATCATTAGGTTCAGCAAAATAAAAATTTCCCCAAACAACAAACGCAATCAATACTAAAACTAAACACCATTTCAATTTGTCTAGAGCAGTATTTGTATTTTGACCCTCGTTACTTACTAGCATATAAAACCCATGATTATGTTATATTATAATAATATCTACTTTCCAAAATGCTCTTTTAAATAAAAACATTTTGCTAAACAGACTAGATAAGAAAGGGCATCAAATGACACCCTCATCTCATAATTGTAAGCCTTTAAATTATTTAATAACTTTAGCAACCACACCAGCACCAACAGTACGACCACCTTCACGAATCGCAAAACGTAAACCTTCAGCCATAGCGATAGGGTGAATTAATGATACTGTCATTTTGATGTTGTCACCAGGCATTACCATTTCTACGCCTTCTGGTAATTCAATAGTACCCGTTACGTCAGTTGTACGGAAGTAGAACTGTGGACGGTAACCTTTGAAGAATGGAGTATGACGACCACCTTCATCTTTACTTAAGATATACACTTCTGATTCAAAATCAGTATGTGGAGTGATTGAACCTGGTTTTGCAAGTACTTGACCACGTTCGATTTCTTCACGTTTTGTACCACGTAGTAATACACCAACGTTTTCACCTGCACGACCTTCGTCAAGTAATTTACGGAACATTTCAACACCAGTACAAGTGGTTTTAGTTGTTGGTTTGATACCAACGATTTCAACTTCTTCACCCACTTTGATGATACCGCGTTCAACACGACCAGTTACTACTGTACCACGACC